>JAZOOR010000063.1:0-10604 GCA_045655125.1 Oscillospiraceae bacterium | reverse complement strand
AGTTTTTGAGTGTCTGTCCAATAATCGTCTCCCTCGCAAACCGCAACATATCTGCCTCTTACCCGAGGCAGAATAAAGGTTTTGAGAATGTTACATTTATGAAACTGGTTTTCACTCTGAAATATCGGTATAATTTTATCGGGATAGCGCTCGGCATAAGAGCGCACAATATCGGCGGTGCCGTCGGTCGAGGCATCGTCGTGAATAATAAGTTCAAAAGGAAAATCGGTTCGCTGAGATAATATGCTATCAATAGCCTGTGCAATGGTCCCTGCATGATTATATGTCATACAATACACAGAAACCAGCGGCTCTCCACTATTTTGCATAGCAGCGCAACTCATAACAGCCCACCTTAAAGATTTAGGGCAGTTTTTCCGCCTTAAATCAAAGTATTTTCACATCTGAATATTCGTTAAAACATTTTAACATATTTCGCCAAAAAAATCAATATAATTATAATTATTATGCCTCTATTTTAAGCCCGAAAGCAAAAACATATTACAAAACTCTCTTTTAGGCTTCACCCGAGCAGCACATCGCTTACAAGCATAAGGCAGAAACCGACAAGCAGAGCGTACGTTGCCCCTCGCTGATGTCCGTGCGCGTGGGTTTCGGGTATCATTTCGTCACTTACAACATAAAGCATAGTGCCGCCTGCAAACGCGAGGGCAAACGGCAAAATCGCCGACGCAGCGCTTACCGCAAAGAAACCTATGAATGTGCCAACAACCTCGACAACACCTGTCAAAAGAGCGCAGACAAAGGTTTTGCGCGCAGATACTCCCGCCGCAAGCATCGGCCCGATTATAACCATTCCCTCGGGAATATTCTGAAGTGCTATTCCGCCTGCAATAAGCAGCGCCTGAGATGTCTTTCCCGATCCAAATCCGACACCTGCCGCTATTCCCTCGGGCAGATTGTGTATTGCAATGGCGGTTACAAATAAAAGCACGCGGCTTAAATTTGCATTGTTGTGGCTCTCGTCATCAACGCCGACGAGTTTATGAAGATGCGGAACAAGCTTGTCAATAAGGTTAAGACACACAGCGCCCGCAAAAATGCCGGCAACGGTGATAAGCAGGCCCCATTTGCCGCCGTAATCGAGCGATGGCACAATAAGCCCAAGCACTGCCGCCGCGAGCATAACACCCGCCGCAAAGGACAGCACGATATCCGAAAATTTATGAGATATTTTTTTAAAAATAAAGCCGATGACCGAGCCGAAAACCGTCGCCCCGCCTACTCCTAATGCAGTTAGCAATACAAGCTCCATAGCCTTCTCCTTAAAAGTTTTTTCTAATAAATTATATCATATGTTTTTAAAAAGAGCAATATTCCACCTATTAGCACATAATTAAAAAGGCCTCGGTCATCCCGAAGCCTTTTTCAAATTATTCTTATAAGTGACAAAAACAAATTTATTCCGCATTAAAGAACTCGTTCAGATATTATCTTACAAATAGCCGAAACATTTGCATTCTTGACAAATTCAAACCTGACCTTTCCAAGACCGGAAAACCACAGATCTAATTCGCTGTCTAAATCAAATACTCCTGCCGTTTCAACCGAAAATGACTGGATTTTGCTATATGGAAGCGAGGTGAAATCTTTTTTTGTTCCGGTCAATCCTTGAACATTTACAGCAATAATTCTTTTATTGGTAAAAACAACCCCATCACGAATACCCTTAAATGTAGAAATAATGTTTTCTCCGTCAACAAAAATATCGCTTATTAAACCTAAATATGTATTGTTATCTACAGCTCTTAATTTAAAAAACCCCGCATTTTTAAAATCTATCATAATTATATCACCCTATTTTTCACTTACTTTTAAAAGTTTCTGTGTTACCCGAGTTGTTACCTCAAGGTAATAAGCAGCATCTGCCACAGATAATTCATCCTGATCAATAGCCTGAATTTTGGACATATAATCAGAATATTTGCTCATAAACTCAGTATACTCGCCGAGCATTCCAATAACATCATCTGATTTTGAGTATTTTTCCATAAATTCAACATACTCATCCATAAATGCCTCATAACTATCCATAGTTTCCTTAAACGAAGCACTAACTCCTATATCCTCTTTTGAAGACACATCCTCGTGTGTTTCTTTTGAGGAATTTTCTTCTTCATCTATGTCGTCATTTGTGTCGGAGTCCTCTTCTTCTGGTATGCTCACAGATACCTCTATACAATTAAATCCCAGATATCTTAGCGTAACTTCATATCCGGCTTTATTTGTAGCAGAATAGTATTTGTCTTCCTTGCTGTGATCAATATTAAATCCCTTATTTTCACAGGCCCTGACATATTCCTTATATTCTTCAATCGTGGTTTCACCAACATGAACAATGAAACTCTCGCTATCATCACAGACTATTCTACCTATTGTAGATTTTGTGGACGGCATCATTGCTCCGAGACCAGTAGTAGGCCACTCTATGCTTCCCATTTCCTCAGGAGCATCAACAGTAATATGCATTTCTTCATCACTATCATAGTAATAAATATGTAGTTTATAGCCATCTTTATTGTATGCATCATAGGAGTCTCCTGTTTCCTCACTGTCAACAGTAAAACCTTTTTCTATACAAGCCGCAACATAATCATTGTAATCAGAAAGAGAAACCGCTTTAACATCGGCTGATAGATAGGTGTTTGAGCTACTATTTATCTCTCCCTTATTTGATGTAGGTTGTGGTATCAATGCCGCAACCTTGCTATCCGGCCATTCAAGTTTGCTTCCGCAACTAACAAATGACAAAAGCATAACTACAGCTAACACACAACATAAAATCTTTTTCATAACTGTACCTCCAGTGTGTAATATATGCTCTATAAATAGAGCATAATAGAATTATACTCATTTTGTCGAGTATTGTCAAGAAAAAGAGTATATTTTATTATTAAATAGAGGTGAATTTATGATTTCGTATGCGCCTTTTTATAAAACCTTAAAAGAAAAAAATATCTCGACTTATAAGCTTATAAATGAATATGGAATCAGCCGTAGCCTGCTTGACAGATTAAAGCACAACAGACCCGTCAGCACCGTAACCCTCAACGACCTGTGCAGTATTCTCGGCTGCAGAGTTGAAGATGTAATAGTATTTACAGAAGATAAGTAAAACCGCCGATTAAAAATTGGCGGTTTTTGTTTATAGTTGGAATATTTCTTAATGTAAAATTTAAGAAAATTTCAGAAGCCAATGGCCGTTTACTTTCCAAATATATGAATATCGTTTTAAAGCAGCATATAAAAAGAAGTTGGGCAAAAGAAAAAGCCGCGAATTTTCACGGCTTTTTTCATATAATATTCAGAAAACAACAAAAATGGCCGCCAAAGACTGAAATTTTTACTGTTACGGACGAAGTCCCATACCGCCCTCAAGAGTAATGGTTTCACCATTCATATATTTGAAATCGGGAGATGCTATCTGAACGCAAACTCTGCCGATTTCGGTTTCGGAATCGCCGAAATGTCCTGCGGGAGGCATTTTTACATTCGCTTTGAATGCTTCGGGGTAAGCCTTTTCAAAGTTCTCAAGCTGAGCTGTCCATGCAAGAGGGCATACTACATTTGTGTTAATTCCATCCTTTGCCCACTCGGTAGCGGCAACTCTTGAAAGACCGCGAATACCTTCTTTTGCGGCTGCATAGGCACACTGTCCGTAGTTTCCAAACAAACCTGCGCCCGAAGCAAAGTTAATAATACTTCCCTGTGTTTCCTTAAGGTAAGGATAGCAAGCTTTCATATAATAGAATGTAGCGTAAAGACCGGAATACATCGCTAGGTCAAACTGCTCTGTGGTGTGGTCCTGAATGGTAACACCGGAAGCCGATGCCTGCGCATTGTTGATAAGCACATCTATTCTTCCAAATTCGGCAATCGTTGCGTCAACAACAGCCTTTACAGTAGCTTCGTTATCAGAACCTGCCGCAATATCGGCAGAAAAAATCAAAACTCTTATTCCGTAAAGCTTTTCTAACTCTTGCTTTGCTTTTTCAAGCTTTGATACATTTCTTCCTGTAATTACAAGGTTTGCGCCCTCTTTTGCATATGCGGTAGCAATACCATATCCAATAGAACCGCATTTTCCATCAGACAACGCAGCAAATCCCGCGCCCGTAATAATCGCTGTTTTACCTGTTAAAAATCCCATAAAAAATCTCCTTTTGGTTTTATATAGTATACCTATAATAACACACTTTAGCCGATTTGGCAATGCAGCTTAAAAAATAAACGATATTCTTTTTACACTAATACAAAAAGATACCAACAAAAATAAATAACAGAATGGCACCCCGTTATATCAGATTGACATAATGGGGTGTTTTTCCTACTTCTTCTTTTTCATTGTAACATCGTTGATGTTACCTGCAACGTTATCGTTTTTCGCCGTATTTACATATGTTCCGTCATTGAAAAGAGAGGTTAATTGTTTTGCTGTGATTTTGTTCTTGGGTTTGAATTCACTTGACTTGGCATAGGTTATAATATTGTGTTTCCACCAATCAGTAGCGGGCGAGGAAGGAGCTGTGTTAAAGGTGGAAATCAGAAGTTTTCCCTTTTCAACCTCAAATTCTAATAGGGCCGCCTGACGCATAGGATTTTGATGCACCGAGGCGACATCAATAATCGGGTCAAACGGAACGTCTGCATCTTTGGGATAATAAAGGCAGGTAGCCTCGTCCATAAGCTCAAAGAATTGCCAGGAACAAAAGCCGTCGTGCTCAATGCCGTTTGTCAGAGGATGATTTTCTATAACTGTTGCAAGGTTTCCGCTGCTTCTTCCGGGCAGGGCTATATCAAAGCCTAATCTGTTAGAATAAAGCCCCTTGCTTCCCGTAAATACAACAGTTGCGCCGTTTGAGAGCTTCTCAAGAGTTTCGCTATCTAATGTATCTGTGTATATTATGCCGCTTGCGTCAGGCTCCGAAACCTTGGGAAATACCCATATATCCCATCTGTTTTCAAGGCTGTAATTTTCGTCCTCAAGGCTTGCAACAACGGTAAATGATGTGGGATTTTTCACCTTTGGCAAATTAAAGGTAACCTCACCAATATCACTTACACAGCCATTTTTAGCGTCAACCAAAATGCATTTTTCAGAAACCGTTTCGCCATTTTTATTTTGCAGACAGACCTTTAGGGGCGCGTTTTGAATGTCCTTGCCGCCATAGAGCGAGGTCAGGAAATTAACCTTAAAATCTTCACCTTCACAGTGATTGCGAAGATAACCAATATCCGAAAGAAGAACGCTTTCAGCATTATAACTCAAGACATTCTCGACCGTTTCGCCGGGTTTTATCTCATAAAACTCATTCATAATTCCACAGTTGTATCCCGAGGTGTGCCAATGGTGGTCAATGACACCAAGGTAATCATATCCTGCGAGTTTCTTGCATCGTCTTGCGGTTTCAAAACAGTTTTTGCGAAGAATTTGCTGCCATTTGCAAGAATTTTTGTAGTAAATATCGGCGCGGTCAATAATTCCGACATCCGTCAGAGCCTTTCGAATAGACGAAATAAACGGAATTTGACCAATTCTCAGGTCCTTGTATCTTTCCTCTATATTAAGGTCGATATATGTGCCCTGTATGCAAATTTCGTGCGACAAACGGGGACGCCTTAAATACTCCGCCCACGAATCGATAGTATCGCTGTTACCCTTTAGTGAAGCCTCATAGCTTAATTGTTCTAACTCAAAGCTACAGAATACATCTGAAAATTCATGCAGCTTTTCAAGTCTTGCTCTGTTGTGCCTGAATGGCTCTTCGGTTATATTGCCACCGAAATCATCCTCGGTCCAGCAGTATTGCGCACCCCTGAGTGCGCTCATGGGCGAGAACAAGATGTTGGGCGCGACGCGGCGAGTTATCTCAGAGCATTTTTCAAGCTCCTCTATCTTCGCTTCGTCAAGAAGCAGTTCGTTTCCGCAGCAAGCTATGATAACCGAAGGGTGCTTGCAAACAAAATGCATAATCTCTTCCCACTCCGAAAGGGTCGTATTGTTGGGGCTTTCAATCTGCATTACCATTCCGAGCATATCCGCAGCCTGCATATACTCTTCACAGGGAATAAATGTGTGAAAACGAACGTGGTTAAATCCAAATTTCTTAAGGCAGGAAACAAGCTCTAAATAATAATCAAGGCTTGATTCGGGATGAACGGACTCTACAAAATATCCATGTTCGCATATTCCACGAAGATATATCGGACTATCGTTTAATTTAAGCCAAAGTCCGTCTGTTTCAATAAGGCGTATACCAAAGGTTTGCTCTACGCAGTCTGAAATTTCGCCGTCTATAATAAGATTAAGTTTCAGCGTATAAAGAGCGGGGGAGTTAGGGCTCCAAAGCTCGAGAGCTTCTCTCGGAATAACAAAATTTTCAGTAAAGGCTTTGCCGCAGTAGAGCTGCTCCTCACCTTTAAAAATCTGCCACTCTAATGTGAAATCCTTGGCATCGTTTAAACTCGTGTTAACGGCAAAATTATCTTGACTCTTATTCCAAGCGCCAACTATAACTTCCTTTATGTAGCAAGGATTTTTTATTTTAAGTGAAACATCACCCATTATACCGCCCGTAAATCTATTTGCTGCACGAGAGGTACAACCGCTGATTATTTCACCTTTTTCATTATATGCCTGATGATTGGAAACAACAAAGATAAGGGTATTCTTTTCCCCCGCTTTTATAAAATCACTTATGTCTATGCTAAAAGGGGTACAGTATCCGCAGTGTTCACCGGCAAAAGCACCGTTTACAAAGAGGAGCGCGCGATTTTGTACTCCTACGCAGCTAAATAAGAACTTTTTCCCTTTAAGGCCTAAATCAATGTCGATTTCTTTCTTATAGAAAAATGTTCCAACTATTGTTTTAAGCGTCATATCAGGAACAGTTCCTGTGACGGGGAAAACAACCTCCTCAAATTCAGGATTGTAAATAAGCTCATCAAAAAACGGCGCATTCTTAAAGACGTCGAGCATATCCTCAAAATAACCCGGCACTGCGTTTTCAGGTGCAAAGCCAAGATTAAACTCTGGGAGCGTCATCTCCTTTGACGGCTCTTCTTTAGAATACAACATTTCCCATTTTCCACAAAGGTTTATTTCCTTCATAAAATCACCACCTAAAAGGATTGTATCATAAAAATGGTAAAAAAGCAATACGGTTTATTATTCACTATTACACAAAACCGAGTTTTAGTGAATAGTGAAAGGTAAATTTTCAAAGCACAAGAGCGTTCGGAATTTATATCTGCGAAAATTTAGCAGCAATAAATACCGCCTTAAAAATTTGAGTATCTGTAAAGCCCAGACCTACGACCTTACTCGTTGATACCGACGATTTTTCGGTGGTGGCGGCTGCCACCTTGAAAATTCGGGTATCTGCCGTGCTCGCCCGCCTGCTTTTTCTCGCACCGCGAGCGCAGCCGCGCGAGCCAGTTGACAGCCGCCGCGGCTGTTAACCAGTGTAATAGCGTCGAAAATCTGCAGTTAGATACAAAAAATAAAGACACCCGATTGGGTGTCTTTATTTTTGTCATTCGTGTCCGAAAAAGAACTGGGCGAAAACCGAGGATTTTCTCTATTTATAGTTATATGTGTTAATCAGTATTTTTTTCTAACTTCTTCAACTAACACAGCTAATGAATCGAAAAAATGTTGCATTTTTATTCCTAAATCAAGTCTCATTGGGTCTGTTAATTCATCTTTCGACGCATATTCGTTCAATGTATTTTGAAAACACATCCAATTATTTGTCAAATCATCAAAACATCCTTTAAATTGCTTTAAATCATAAATATTTGTATTGTAATATTTTGTTGTATCTGCCAGCAAACCTTGTATCGGTATAATATGCTTCGTTACAATATCAGGATTGCCTCTCATTGAATCAAAATTTGCTTCTATTAAATGGTCGCTAATATTTTTTAATTTATTTAAAAAATTAATTACGATTTCATCTTTTAATAAACGTCGCTTAATATATCTATCAAGAACGAACTTTTGTAATATAAATATAACAACGCCATCAAATATTAAATTTGAAACAATAGGTACAATTAATAAAGTCCAATCTTTATTTGTCATTATTAGACCCCTTTATACAAATGTTTTTTGTATTATAGCATAAAAGCGGCGAAGCCACAATACTTATTACCCCTTACCTATTACTTATTACTTCCCAAAAAATCCCGTATCAAACGTTATTTGAAGTAAGAGTGAAGAGGTAAGAAGTAAGAAGTAAAAATCCCGCCCACTTTCGTGAACGGGATTTTTGGGAGTTTTGAACTTAATGACACGAATAAAACGTTCCTGAAAACCAAATTATTTCTTTACAACTGTTGTATTAACTACCTTATCTCCTATTGACTCTTTAGTAACAATCAAAATAATACCATCAACAGGATAAATAAAGAAAAATAAATTTCTAATTATTCTTTGTTTAATAGATGCTGGTTCATTAGTGTTTTTATCCAAAACATACAATCCGAAAATACGCTTTCCAATACTGCGACCTTTAAAAATTACATCTCTAAATACAAAAGTAACCGGATAAAGAAATACTAACAGCATAAAAATTAATATGTAAACAATATTTTGAAATGAAGGTCGTTTAAATACATCCATAAATATGGTCGTATATAACAAGCAAGGCAGCCCCGATAAATTCCAATCTATAATCCAAGCAATAATTCTTCTAATTCTCACATTAGTATTCATCAAATCATCTCCTTGAGTGTATTATAGCATAAAAGCGGCAGGGGGTGCAATACTTATTACCTATTACATCTTACTTATTACTTTCCAAAAATCCCGTGTGAATTTTATTTTGAGGTAAGAGTGAAGAGGTAAGAAGTAATAAGTAAAAATCCCGCCCACTTACGTGAACGGGATTTTTGTCTTTTATACCATAAAATACGAACAATATATTTTCATATTTAACTCGTTGGTTTGAGTCTGGGTAATAGAATTTGGACCAACAATCTAAATAAAAACAATTGAAAAACCCGAAAATTGGTAATTAAAAGGTATATTTGAATTATTTGATATCTGTTCTGCTAAAAACTATATAATCACTGGAACTTCCAAAACCATTAGATAGAATTTGAAGCTTAAACGAGTTCGCACCAGAAGGGACCTTATATATCACATACGCTTCTGCTGTAGAGTTAGGTAACGTAGCGCCAAAATTAATTTTGTATTTCTTCTTATATAAAGATAAGGCTGTCAAATTTATACATTGATTACCATCTGCTGATAACATACTTGTAATAGGTGCGTTCTGAGTTTCAGCAGTAGTGTTCTTTTCAGACAACACAATAACCAAATATTCAAAACCTTTTTCACGTTCAATAACATCAAAGTCAAAATCAGAAGGAGAATACCAGTTAACTTCTTTAATTTGACATTCAAAACCATCAACTGTTGTAATTTCATTGATTGAAATTTCGTTGTTTTCAGAAAAACCGCTCTCTGTATAAGTACAACTGCATAAAGTGAGCAAAACAACAATTAACAAAACCGCTGATAATATCTTTTTCATATGACCATCTCCGAAAGCATATATTAACCGATATTGATTAATATAATTATATACCACAATCGGTTAATATGTCAATAGGGAGGATTGAATAATTATGATTTCCTATGATAAATTATGGCAAACTATGAAAGAAAAAGGTGTTACTCAATATACACTTATTAAAAAACATAATATCAGTCCTGCGCAAATCACACGATTAAAAAGAAATGAAAGTGTAAGCACCCATACAATAGAAATGTTTTGTAAAATTTTAAAATGTAATGTTGAAGACGTAATGCAGTACATTGATGATAAAGAGATATAGAAAAAAGCCGTGATTTTCACGGCTTTTTTCTTATAGTATGTTTAAACTCGAACCTACGACCTTACTCGTTGATACCGATGAATTTTCGGTGGTGCCGCCTGCCACCTTGAAAATTCGGGTATCTGCCGTGCTCGCACATCTGCTTTTTCTCGCACTGCGAGCGCAGCCGCGCGAGCCAGTTAACAGCCGCGGCGGCTGTTAACCAGTGTAATAGCGTCGAAAATCTGCAGTTAGATACAAAAAATAAAGACACACCATATGGTGTGTCTTTATTTTTGGCGCCTACTGTAGGGCTCGAACCTACGACCCTGCGGTTAACAGCCGCATGCTCTACCGACTGAGCTAAGTAGGCATTTATATAAATCAAGCGGAACCACAAGGACTGTGCGCTTGATGTTTGCCACATTGGTGACCCGTGGGGGAATCGAACCCCCGTTGCCGGCGTGAGAGGCCGGAGTCTTAACCCCTTGACCAACGGGCCATTGGTGCACCATCGGGGACTCGAACCCAGGACACCCTGATTAAGAGTCAGGTGCTCTACCAACTGAGCTAATGGTGCATATAGAAAAGACTTTGCATAAATGCGAAAATCTTCAGATGCGGCGCGACCTATTTTCCCGGGCAGTCACCCACCAAGTATCTTGGGCGCAAACGAGCTTAACTACCGTGTTCGGAATGGGAACGGGTGGGACCTCGCTGCAATCAGCACCGCATATGAAGTTTTCTAGAGAATATCC
>JAZOOR010000062.1:0-40338 GCA_045655125.1 Oscillospiraceae bacterium | reverse complement strand
GGGGGAGCATAGCGCCGCGGGAATATGCTACGGCGCATCAACGGGAGGCGGCAGGGTTTTTAACGCTACCTCTGCCAACGGTCTTTTATATGCGCTTGAACAGCTTCCCGTGCAATCGGGCACACGTCTGCCAATGGTGCTAAACGTAGCCTGCCGCACTGTATCGGGACCTCTCTCAATAAAAGGGGATCACAGTGACATTATGTATACGCTTAATACAGGCTGGATCATTCTGTTTGCCGATTCTCCTCAGGAGGTATATGACTGTAATATTTGCGCTATTAAAATTGCCGAAGCGTTAAGACTTCCTGTTATTGTGGCGTTTGACGGATTTTTTACAAGCCACCAAAAGCGCAACTGCTATGTTTTTTCCGATGATAAAACGGTTACTGATTTTATAGGCCCCGTAAAATGCGATTACAGCGTGCTTGACACCCAAAATCCTGTAACTATTGGCTCATATATGAATGAACCCGACCTTATGAATAATAAATATCAGCTTCACCTTGCTCAAGAGGAGGCAAAAAAGGTTATCCCTGAGGTTTTTAGAGAGTTTGCAGAGCTTTCGGGCAGAGAAATCAAAGCTCTGAACTCTTATAAAACCGAGGATGCCGAGGCAGTTTTGTTTGTGCTCGGCTCGGCATACCTTACCGCCAAGGCGGCGGTAGACAGACTGAGAAGTGAAGGGAAAAAGGTCGGTGTTTTCACCCTTTCTGTTCTGCGCCCGTTTGGAGCAGGCGAGATAGTGAAAATCTGCAAAAACGCAAAAACTATTCTTATCGCAGACCGTCAGGACAGCTACGGCGCAGGTGGCGGTAATATGTCACTTGAAATTCGCGCAGCACTTCAGAAAAAGTCAGTTACCACTCGGGTTCTTAGCCGAATTTACGGACTTGGCGGAAAAGATTTCTTTGAGCAGGACGCAGTAGACTTGTTTAATTGCTGTTTTGAGCAAAATGTCCCCGATTTTGACTATATCGGTGTTTACGAGGGTGAAGAAAACTTTGAGCCAAAGCCCTATTTTAAGCCAATTTTGGACGAGGAGTGCCGCGGCGCAGTAGTTGTAAACTGCGATGAAAACGGAAAGCTTTCGGTAAAGGGCGCTACTGTCAGGGATACGCTCAGCCGCCCCAAACGCATTACTGCGGGGCACGGAGCGTGTCCCGGTTGCGGAATACCCGTCAATGTAAATCTTCTTCTTCGCGGTATTGAGGGAAATGTTGTGCTCTTGTTTCAGACAGGCTGCGGAATGGTTGTTACAACGGGCTATCCTAAAACTGCGTTTAGAGTTCCATATATCCACAACCTATTTCAAAACGGCGCGGCAACCCTTTCGGGACTTTCTAAAATGTACCACAAGATGCAACAGCGTGGAGAAATGCCTGAGGGCAAAATAACCTTTGTTATGGTAAGCGGTGACGGCGGACTTGATATAGGAATGGGCTCGGCACTTGGAACTGCGCTTCGTGGCGACGGTCTTATCATTTTTGAATACGATAACGGCGGATATATGAACACGGGTTACCAGCTTTCATATTCAACCCCGATGGGCGCAAAGAGTGCAACCTCACACATCGGAGAAAAGCAGTGGGGAAAAAGCTTCTTCCACAAAGATATGCCAAGAATAATGGCGGCAACGGGTATGCCGTATGTCGCAACCGCCGCCGAGAGCGAGCCTAATGATTTCATAAAAAAGGCTGCAAAGGCGCAGTATTATGCCGATAATTTCGGTACAGCCTATGTAAAATGTCTTTCGGCTTGCCCTCTTAACTGGGGAGATAAACCGAGTACTGAACGCAGCGTTATTGCGGCGGCGGTAAATAGCTGCTATTTTCCGCTCTATGAGGTGGAAAACGGTATAACCACGATTTCTTATGACCCCGAGAGTAAGGGAAAGAAAATAGCGGTTGCAGACTGGCTTAAAACGATGGGAAGAACCCGCCATCTCTGCGGTGATGGGTATGAGGAAATCAGAAATTCTATTCAGAGCGAGGTTGACAGACGCTGGCAGCGCCTTAAAGCGCTCGCGGAAAATCCAATTTTATAAAAAGCAGCCTTGATTATTTATTTTTTTGAGCTTATAGATATGTGTAATGAAAAAATCCCGACTAAAAAGTCGGGATTTTTTGGTTTATTGACTTAGGGGAAAGGATATGGTAAAATCTAATGGTATATTATTTATTTTATTATGAGAGGGAAATATTATGGACGAGAAAAAAGAATTCAAGCCCTATATTCCTGCCGAGAAAATAACACCCGAGCTTACAGTTACCTCGATTATTATGGGTGTTATTCTGGCAGTTGTATTCGGAGCTGCAAATGCGTATCTTGGACTTCGCGTTGGTATGACTGTGTCGGCATCTATTCCTGCCGCGGTTATTGCTATGGGAGTTATTCGTGTTATTATGCGCAAAAACTCTATTTTAGAGAGCAACATCGTGCAGACAATAGGCTCTGCAGGTGAATCGCTTGCCGCAGGAGCTATATTTACACTTCCCGCACTGTTTTTATGGGCACGCGACGGTGTTATGGAAAAGCCCGACCTTCTGGAAATTACCCTTATTGCGCTCATTGGCGGTCTTTTGGGTGTATTCTTTATGGTGCCACTGCGAAATGCGCTTATCGTGAGAGAACACGGCATCCTTCCCTATCCTGAGGGACAAGCTTGTGCTGAGGTTATGCTCGCAGGCGAAGAGGGGGGAGCCAATGCTTCCACCGTTTTTGCAGGTATGGGATTTTCTGCACTTTTTAAGTTTATAATTGACGGACTTAAGATTGTTCCCGGTGAGGTTTCTATTCAGGGAACACCTAAAACATACCCCGGCGCTATCGGAACTCAGATTTATCCTGCTGTTATGAGTGTTGGGTATATCTGCGGGCCCCGTATTTCTTCATATATGTTTGCTGGCGGTCTTTTAAGCTGGGTAGTTTTAATCCCCATTATCGTTATTTTTGGCTCTGACCTTGTTATGTATCCCGCCACCCAAACCATCGGAGCAATTTTTGCAGAGAGCGGAGCCAGCGGCATCTGGGGCAGCTATGTCCGTTATATCGGCGCAGGAGCGCTTGCGGCAGGCGGTATCATAAGCCTTGTAAAATCGCTTCCGCTCATTATTCGAACCTTCCGCGACGCAGTAAAGGGACTTTCAGGCTCTTCTAACGTAAGCGGCGAGCGTACAGCTCAGGATATAAATATCAAGATTGTTCTCCTGGCAATCCTTGTTTTAACACTTCTTGTATGGCTTGTACCCGCAATCCCTGTAACACTTGTCGGTGCAGTTATTGTTGTTATATTTGGATTTTTCTTTGCAACCGTTTCGTCACGAATGGTAGGACTTGTCGGCAGCAGCAACAATCCCGTTTCGGGAATGGCTATCGCTACTCTGCTTATCGCAACACTTATATTAAAGCTGACAGGTGATGCAGGCGCACACGGTATGCAGGCTGCCATAGCAATCGGCTCTATTATCTGCATTGTTGCGGCAATCGCAGGTGACACATCGCAAGACCTTAAAACAGGCTATCTTCTCGGCGCAACCCCCAAGAAGCAGCAAATCGGTGAGGTTATCGGCGTTGTAGCTGCAGCTCTTGCTATCGGCGCAACCCTTTACCTTTTAGACAGCGCTTGGGGCTTTGGCTCACAAGAGCTCGGCGCTCCTCAGGCAACCCTTATGAAAATGGTTATTGAGGGCATTATGGGAGGAAACTTACCTTGGGGACTTATCCTCATCGGCGTTTGCATTGCAGTCATTGTTGAGGTAATCGGAATCCCTGTTCTTCCCTTTGCAATAGGCGTTTATCTGCCTGTGCAGCTCAATGCCTGCATTATGGTTGGTGGACTTATCAGACTCTTCTTTGATAAAATCCGCGATGAGAAAAGGAAAGACAAGGTTGTTAATAACGGTATCCTCTTCTGCTCGGGTATGATTGCGGGTGAGGGACTTGTCGGAATTCTTTTAGCTATTCTTGCAGTATTTAATGTCGGCTCGATTTTAGACCTTTCGGGAGTATTAAAGCTTCCCCCGCTTATTTCAAATATCGGCAGTATTATCGTGTTCGGACTTGTAATTCTCACTCTTCTTAAGTTCAGCCTTTGGAAGAAGGATAAAAAGAGAGCAGACGAAGAATAATGAAAAAGAAAATCGTTATCGGTAAAAATTATCTTGAGAAAATTCCCCTTCGCTCCGAGCATATAGGTTGGGGAATTGACGAAAAAGGTGTTGTGACGCTCAGCATTGAAAATAAAGGCTGGGCAAACAAGGTGGCCCAAAAGCTTTTCCGCCGTCCCAAAACAAGCTATGTGCATTTGGACGAAATGGGTAGCTTTATCTGGCCGCTTATTGATGGTGAGAAGGATATAATCGAGCTTGGTAAGCTTGTGGACGATCATTTTGGCGAAAATGCTCACCCTCTCTACGAGCGCCTTGCCCGCTATTTTCAGATAATGGAAAGCTATGGGTTTGTAATCTTTAAAGAAAAATAGAAAAATAAACAAAAAATCAGACTTGCTATGCAAGTCTGATTTTTTTATTCGGAGGGTAAATTGAAAATCTCACCACAAGCAATTTTTTCGCCTGAATTTCCTGATGGCTGAGTTGTGAAATCATCGGGAAGAGAGTGAATAACAACTGTTTTCCCTACAATTTCCGATACTGTAAAACGGTTTGTCAGAAAAGACAAAAAAGCATACCCGTTGTTTTCAAAAAGCGGTGGCAGGTCACCTGCGTGCTGTGCGTGGGGACAGCCGTTTGGATTATAATGTCCCATTGTGTCTGAAAAAGCGTCGTCATTTTCGCCGCTACAGCTCTCACCCTCATGAATGTGAAAACCGAAAATGCTGCTTTCGCAAGGGTTTTGAGAGCTTTTAAGTCCGAGAATTTCCGCCGCTATTAAAACACCGCGCTGTGTTTGCCAGAAACACATCTTTCCTCGTATCTGAGGCTCCAAAACTCCACCATTTATATACGATATGGCGTTTGGCTGTTTTGATAAAATAAAGGATAGATGATTAAAATGTCTAGTAGTCATAAAATCCCCCTTTTCTGTTAACCATAATATGAGCTTTTAGGGGAGAAGGTGAATTTTATGATAAAAAACACATAAATATTTTAAAATGACCTTTTTCGCATTATTTTAACATAATTTCGTGATAAAATATGATAGAAAGGTGTGTGTTTTATGTTTGAGATAGCTTTAAGCAGTCTTATAGGATATATCATAGGTAGCCTCAGTCCCTCTGCACTGCTTTCTAAAATAAAAAATGTAAACTTAAGAAAACAGGGAACAGGTAATCTTGGTGCTACCAACACAATGCTTGTTTTAGGTAAGGGCTACGGTGCTTTTGTTATGCTTTTTGATATATTCAAAGCTTTTGCCGCCTTTACGATTGCGTCAAGTCTTTTTGCTCAGTTAGAGATGGCAGGATTACTCTCGGGAGTTTTTGCGGTTCTAGGCCATATTTTCCCCTTTTATCTTAAATTTCGCGGTGGCAAGGGACTTGCCGCTTTTGGTGGACTTATTCTGTCCTTTGACCCCCTTATGTTCCTTATACTGCTTGTGTTTACTTTAATTCTTATGCTTATCTTTAACTACGGTGTTGCAATGCCCGTTTCGGCGGCTGTGCTTTTTCCACTTCTCGCATTTATAAAAACCAAAAACCTTGTGGTTTTTGCGCTTACTTTCATAGCGAGCGCGCTTATAATTTATAAGCATATTCCAAACCTTAAAAAAGCGGTAAATAAAGACGATGCAACTGTTCGCGATTATCTTAGAAAGCTTTCAAAGCCATAAAAAGTAAAAGCGGATTTGCCTTTTGGCAAATCCGCTTTTATCATTTTGCTTTGTTACTCTTAGGCTGTGGAAGCTGTGAAAAAACAATAGCCGCAAACATTACAGCGCAGCCGACAAGCTCTCGCGGCGAGAGCACCTCGCCCGAAATGAGAGCGCCGCTCACTGCGGCAAAAACTGATTCAAGGCTCATAAGTATTGATGCAACAGTCGGATTTTTAGAATACTGCTGACCTATTATCTGCAGGGTGTAAGCTACGCCGCAGGACATAATTCCGAGATAAAGAATATATGGAGCGGCCCTTAAAAACTCTGAGAGCTCGGGACTTTCGAAAATAAACATCAGCATAAGCGAAAGCACGCCGCAGACAAAAAACTGAAGCGCTGAAAGCTTTACTCCGTCAATGCGCTCTCCAAAACTGTCAATACATATAATCTGAGCGGTAAATGCAAAGGAGCAGAAGAGGACAATAATATCACCCGTGTATATGCCCTTGCCCCCGCCGCTTTGGCAGAGAAGAAACATTCCGAGGACTGCCAGAGCCGCGCCTATCCATACTGTGAATGAGGCGCGTTTTTTCATAAACAGAGAAAAAATCGGCACTAATACAACATAAAGCGCTGTTATAAATCCGGCTCTGCCCGAGGCGGCCGCATCAGCAGGGTAGAGCGCAATTCCAAACTGCTGAAAATTAGTTGCAATACACAGAGCGCTGCCGCACAATATGCCTGCTAAAATGAGGTTTTTTCTCTGCTTTGGTGTATTTTCAAAAAGGGGTACACCGCTCTTTTTTGAGCGAACTATTATCAGCGGCAAAAGCGCCGCAGTTCCGATAAGTGAACGCACGCCGTTAATGGTAAAAGGGGCTAAATGCTCTGCCGCCTTGTCCTGCATAACAAAGGAAACACCCCAGATAAGCGCCGCTAAAATAAGCAGCAGATTGCCTTTTAGATTTTTATTCATATGCGCCACCTTAAAGGGCAATCTCGCCGCGCTCGAGCATTTTCTGAGCCGCTAAGAGAATTCCGATCATACCGCTGTCAAAGGAAAGAGCGCCTTGCATCCAGGCGGCATATGGCTCTCTGAGGGGCGCGTCAGCCGAAAGTTCGATGGATGCACCCATTGTAAATGTTCCTGCCGCCATAATAACCTCGTTTTCATATCCGGGCATTGCCCAGGGTTCAGGTGAAACAAAGGAATCTATGGGAGCGCCGCTCTGAATTCCCTTGCAAAAACTGCAGAGCCTTTCTGCATTTTCAAGTAGCAGACATTGAACAATATCTGCGCGTTTTTCACTTGAAGAGGGGGTTGTTTCAAAACCGAGGCTTTCAAAGAAACGAGAGGCAAAAACAGCGGTTTTAACAGCATTGCAAACCGTTTGCGGAGCTAAGAAAAGCCCTAAAAACAGTTCTCTGTTCATATCTAAGGTGCAGCCCATCTCCTTGCCGACTCCGACATAGCAAAGTCTGTCGGCACACTTCTCAACAAGGTCGCGCCTGCCTGCGATGTATCCGCCCGTGCGAGCAATTCCGCCGCCCGCATTTTTTATAAGCGAGCCGATTATTAGGTCGGCTCCGTAATCGGTAGGCTCCTGAGTATCAACAAACTCGCAGTAGCAGTTGTCAACCACTACAAGCGCGTTCTTGTTTACTTTCCGCACCGCATCAATGATTTCCTGGGTTTGCTGTGTAGTATATGAGGGGCGCAGAGAGTATCCGCGCGAGCGCTGTATGTATGCCATTTTTATGTCGCCCTCGCAGGCCTTTGAAATAGCAGCTAAATCGGGCGTGCCGTCATCTTTAAGCTCGAGTGCACTGTACTGTATGCCGAAATCGATAAGAGAACCGTCACCCTCTTTGCCGTTTATTCCTATAACGGAGTGCAAAGTGTCGTAGGGGGTGCCTGTAAGCGACACCATTTTGTCCTGTGGGCGCAAAAGTGCGCTGAGAGCGGTAGAAATGGTGTGAGTGCCCGACATAAAGTTAAAGCGCACAAGCGCATCCTCTGCGCCTACTATGCGGGCAAAAACCGAGTCGAGCATATTTCTGCCGCTGTCATCGTAGCCGTAGCCTGTAGTGCCAATAAGGTGTGCCGCCGAAACACCGCAGGTGGTAAAGGCTTCCATAACCTTTACTTGATTGTGAAGCCGTATTGCTTCGGCAGCCTTAAACTGCTCCTGACACTCGCCTTGAATCTTTTCTGCGAGAGAATAGAGCCGATTGTCTATTGAGTAGTAGTCTTTCCAAGATTTCATTTAATGTCCGTCCTTTTTATTTTGAGAAAATGAGAGCAGGCAAAAGCGCCCGCAAATTTTAAAACCAATTTTTTTGTATAACTTCTTAGCAGAGGGAGAGGTGCAAAGCAGGGTTGGGATTTTCCTCTCTGATAATAGTGTCTGACTGATTTTTGCAACTACTGCGCCGCCAAGTCCTCGGCGGCGCAGATTGGGCAGTACAGAAACATCAGAAATTATCGCGACGTTTTTAAAGGAGTGCATTATTCCTGCTGTAGCCGCGGCACTGCCGTCATAATCTGCCAGAAACAAACGGGCAGGAAGAGCGCTTCTGTAAAAAATATCGCAGTAATATTCCTCATAAGAGGTGCTTTTGTAAAAGGGGTCTGCCGCCTTTAAAATATCAAAAAAAGCCGATACATTTTGTGTTTCATAAACGCGGTAATTTTTAAAATTTTTAGGTTTTTTAATAACCATAGCCTTGCCGTAGATTTTGCTAAGGCGCAGCTTTTTCGAGAGCTTCCGCCCAATCGCGCCGCTGCATTCCAAGGCTGTAATGGGAGCGGCACTTAAAAATGAGCAAAGCTCCTCTAAATCAGGCTTTTTAAAAAGGCAAAGGGTACCGCTACCGCCGTACCTACACAAAACGCCACAGATGCTCCCCTTGTTTTCTATTTCGTAAATGTTACATAGTCCCTTTGGCTCAAAGCATTTTGCATTGGCACAAAGGCGGGTTAGCAGCACATCGGGCTTCTTTTTCGAAAAACCATATTCACACAAGTCATACAGCCGCTCTAACGATATTTCCTTTATCATAGCTGTGCAAAACGCGGCAGAATAGCCAAGATGTGATTGTAAACCGCATCTAAATCAGAATATTTTATAACACAGCCGGGGGTGTGCAGATAACGGCAGGGAAGAGAAACAGCCGCAGTGCGAACACCGCCGCATAGCTTGTGAATGCTCGAAGAATCGTTAGCGCCCGCAACGGCGCGTTTTACCTGAGCGGGAATAGAGAGTTCCTCTGCGGTTTTCATAATAATTTCAAAAAGCTCCTTGTCGTATACGCAGCCGCGGTCCATAAACGAAACAACACCGCCTTTTCCAAGATTGCAAACACTCTTGTCCTCGGGAATATCCTGAATATCGCAGGCGGTTGTGGAATCTACAACAAGGGCAATGTCGGGTTTTACTTTTTCGGTAACCATATGCGCTCCGCGACAACCGATTTCCTCCTGAACAGTAAAGCAAACTGTAATATCACAAGGGACATCGCTTTGAAGCAGTTTTATTAAAACTGCGCAGCCGCAGCGGTCATCAAGCGCACGGGATAAAATTCTGCCGTCACCAAACTCGACAAAATCTCCGACAAGTGTTCCCGTATCTCCTAAGGAAACGAGTTTTTCAGCCTCTCTTTTGTTTTCTGCTCCGATATCTATATAGAGATTTTCCTCTTTTATAACCTTTGTTTTAGCATCACCCGAGAGAAGATGGGTAGGCACAATGCCAATAACTCCGTAAACAGGCTCTTTTGATGAAATAACCACCTGCTTTGCAGGAAAAATACGCTCATCTATGCCGCCGACAGCTTCAAACTTCAAAAGTCCGTCGTCGGTAATGTGCTTTATTATAAAACCAACCTCGTCGGTGTGCGCGGCAAGCATAATCTTGCTTTTGGGCGCGATTTTGCCCTTTTTCTCACAGATAAGATTTCCCGCGCGGTCAAGCTGCACACTCTCACAATAAGGAAGGACCTCGGCGCGAATCATTTCAGCGAGTTTTTTCTCATCTCCCGAAACTGCGACGTATGAGCAAAGTTTTTTCAGAATTTCTTTCATTTTTCATCCGCCTTTCTTATATAGGCTTCGATGAGCTGCGCGGCGCTGTACAGGTCGCGCATATCAACTATTTCGATACATGAGTGCATATTTCGAAGGGGCAGAGAAATGAGCACGCACTCTGTATCTCCCGAAATAAGTGAAAGAACATCGGCATTTGTGCCGGTAGAGTTGCCCATAACCTCGCACTGTAAAGAAACAGACAGTTCCTCTGCAAGTGAGGTAAGCTCCAGAGCGAGATTTTTTGAAAGCACGGGGCTTATGCCTAACATAGCTCCATTTGCAAGAGTGCCGACACTGTCCTGAGGGCAGCCTGGAAATGCGGCAAAGCTTGCATCTATGGAAATAACAGTATCATAGTCTTTTTTATCTGAAATTGCACGCGCTCCGCGCAGTCCAAGCTCCTCCTGCGAGCTAAGAATAAGCTCTACCGAGGTGTTTTCTAAGGCTGATGAGGTAAAAAGCTCCTGCATAACGTAAAGCATAACGGCGCAGCCTGCCTTGTTGTCAAGCCCTGCGGCGCAGTAGCGGTTTTGCGAAAGCATAAAAGGATTGCTTTCAATTACGGCGGTGTCTCCTCGGCAGACCTTTTGTTTTGCCATTTCAAGCGGCAGACCAATATCAACTGCAAGCTCCTCTATTTTAGGGAAGCTTTTAGAGTCCCCATCCTTTTGAAGATGCGGCGGAATAGAAGAAAAAACTCCGATTAGCTCTTCTTTTCCGAAAACCCTGACTCGCGCGCCCAAAAGGGTGCGTATGTCTATTCCGCCAACGGTGGCAACACGCAGAAAACCATTGTCGCAAAAGTCGGTGACTATAAAACCAATCTGGTCGCAGTGCGCGTCCAGAAGTATTTTTCTGCCGCCCTCTCTGCTTTTAATGTGAATATTTTTAATATTATCAAGCGAAATTTCAAGGCTTTTTGGAAGAATTTGCGAGATTAACTCAAGTAGCTTGTCCTCATTACCTGAAACCGTGGGGACGGCGCAAAGCCTGTCTAAAATCTTAACAAGTTCCATACTTTTTCCTTTCTTAAAGGGAGTTTACAAGCTCTTTAAAGTGCTTGCCGCGCAGCTCAAAATTTCGGTACATATCAAAGCTGGCACAGGCAGGACTCATAAGAACAATATCACCCTCGTGCGCATTTTGGTGTGCTGTTATGACTGCCTCTGTCATATCCCTTACCCTGATTATTTCGGGTGCAGAGAGTGGAGAAGTGTTATCCAAAACTGCCTTTTCAATTTTCTCGGCGGTAGCGCCCAGAGTAATGAGCAAACAAACCTTTTCTTTTATAAGGGGAGCGAGCGGGTCAAAACGCAGGTTCTTATCGTAGCCACCTGCTATGAGTATAACTTTTTGGGAGAAAGCCTTGAGCCCTGCAACTGTTCGTGTTGGGCTTGAGGCTATTGAATCGTTATAATATCTGACACCATCAAGTGTGCGAACAAGCTCAATTCTGTGTTCAACTCCGCCAAAGCTTTCGGCAACACTGAGCATATCCTCGACGCTGACCACATCACCTACAGCGGCAATGGCAGTAAGATAGTTTTCAACATTATGCTCACCTGGCAGCAGTATGGCGCTCTTGTGCATTATTTTCTGGGTGCCGCGTTCATTTTTAAGGCAGAGATACCCATCACAAGATAAAAACGCGCCGTATTTATCCTCAAAGGCATCGGGATTGCTGTACGAAAACCAAAAAACCTCGCCGCGCGCCTCTTTCTCACAGCTACGGGTAGTATCATTATCAAGATTTAAAATCAGTCGGTCGTTTTGTGACTGATGCACAAATATATTTTTCTTAGCAGAAACATATTCATTCATATCGCGGTGTACATCGAGGTGATTAGGCGAAATGTTTGTAACAACCGAAACATTTCCGCTCTTTTTCATTGAAATGAGCTGAAAGCTTGAAAGCTCAACAACCGCAACATCATCGGGGCAAATCCTATCGCAAACAGGGAGTAGCGCCCTGCCTAAATTTCCGCCGAGGTGAACTGTTTTGCCCGATTTTTCAAGCATTTTTGCAATTATATTGGAGGTAGTGGTTTTGCCGTCACTACCCGTTATTGCGTAAATTTTGCAGGGGCAAAGCTCAAAGAAAAGCTCCATTTCGCTAGTAAGGAAAATGCCCTTTTCACGCATTTTTATAAGCTCAGGGTGGTTATAGTACATTCCGGGTGTGCGGAAAACGATGTCGGCATCAATATTTTCAAGATAGTCCTCACCTGTTTTAAACTCCGCGCCGAGTGAAATAAGCTCGGCTGATTCGGGAATGTCCTCGGTAGAGCGCTTGTCACACACAGTAACGCAGGCACCCGCCTCAAGACAGCGGAAAATAAGCTCTCTGTGGCTTACCCCAATGCCTATAAAGCTAAGTTTTTTACCATTTATTTTGTTGTAGAAATCAGCTATGTCACGAAATTTCATAAGCTTTCCTCGGTTTCTATAGCTTTTATGTGAGAGGTATACTTCTCTGCTGAAATATCATCGGAAAATTTTTTGAGTAGGTACAAAATCGCACCGCCGTTAGCTATCGCAAGCTCGGAGAGCGAGAAAATGCGGTAACCGAAAAGATATGCGCAGTAGCAGCTAAAGCCTGCGAATACCACAATAAGAGGCGCATACAGACGGTTTCTGTGAAGTAAAATATAAACCACCGCCAGAATTTCAGCAAGATAAAAATATCTTTCGTGCATTCTCGGCAGGAGAAAAGGAATAATCAGCGTGAATAGATATGCCGCATCAAAAAGCAGAGTATCAGAAAGCTTTTGGCGGTTTTGATAAAGGTATATACAAAATGCAAGAACGCCTGCTCCTGCTAAAAACAGAGCGGCAGTTCCGAATATATCAAATCTCTCTTCGGGAAAAAGCGCCCAGAGGGTAGGACAGTTGAGCGTGAGCGAGGGATAGCTCGAGGTCTGGTCAATATAAATGGAAAAGCTGTCATAAATGCTTCTGCCGCAAAGGATTGCAGGAAGAAGGGATAAAACAAATGTGAGCGGAAACAAAACAAGCTGTTTTATTTTAATTTTATTCCTAAGCACAAGGAATATGATGATAGGCAGCATAAATATAGCCTGCATTTTAAAAGAAAAGGAAAGTGCAAAGAATACTACAGAGGTGCGGGCTTTACCTGAAAGAGCAAAATACAGCGCCCAAATAAGCAGAGCTGCATAAATCGCATCACATTGCGCCCAGAACGCCGAATTTAAGAAAACTGTGGGCACAAACAGAGAAACCGAAAAGGATACAAGGCTTGCAGCTTCGCTTTTGCAAAAGTGACTTGTGAGGGCGCAAACACCTGCTGCAAGAGCAAAGTCAAAAATAATAGAAAAAAGCTTTATTAAATAAAGGTCATAAAGCTTTGTACGGGAAATCGCATACAGAAAATAGAGATACGGCATATTGTAGTCGCCTATCGGGGTGGTTATAGGCGCTGTGCCCGAGAGGGCACGCATTTCGCTCACCCATACGCTCAGAAAGCTGTTGTAGTCACCTGAAGCCTCGTTAAAGAAATAAAGGCGCAGTGCAAGTGCTGCGGCAGAGACCGCAAGAACTGAAGAAAATATAATATGTGATTTTA
The DNA here is from genome assembly GCA_045655125.1 of Oscillospiraceae bacterium. Taxonomy (GTDB): domain Bacteria; phylum Bacillota; class Clostridia; order Oscillospirales; family Ruminococcaceae; genus SIG578. Next base: position 26,893 of record JAZOOR010000062.1, on the reverse strand, counting down.
TTTTTATAAACCGCGTAAAGAAAAGGGCGGAAAGTGCAATTAAAGCTACTGATACCAACAGAACAAAAACAGAATTTCCTACCGGCTGCAATGAAAAAATTTCCATAGGACCCGAAATGAAAAAAACAGCAAAACACAGGCATGCGCCCAATGATAAAATAAGGCGCAGGATAAAACCTCGGTCAAATTCCTTTTTACTGTGGATAGAAACTGCTGCCATAATACATCTCCTTTACAATGCTGTTTTCTATAAAAATACTTCTTATTATTATATCACGCAGGCTCCTTTCAAGTCAATTATATTTAGTAAAATGTGGAAAGTCAGAATAAGAGGTTTTGTATTGAGAAATAAGTCTGTAAATGCTATAATACAAATAGAAAAAAGCGGATGTAAAAGCTTATTATGCACTATGAATAAAAAGCGTCATTTCAATTTGTAGAAATTTACCGAACATTATCTCAAGTGCCTGTTAAATTGTTGACTATTATGGACTTTTTTGCTATGTTATAATAGCTTATTTTTATCCAATAGAGGTATTATTATGCTTGGACACGAGGGAAGAAAATACATAATAAAAAGCGTTAAAGATGGCTTTAATTGGAACGATATAGAAAAGGCGCCTATTGACCGTTTTTGCTGGCGCTATGATTACGCTCCGGAGACTTATGCACAGATTGTGTTTTTAGAGGAAAGAGAAATTATAGTAAGACTTACATGTCTTGAAAAAAATCCCAAAGCGGTTTATAAAAAGTTTGGTGACGATGTGTGGCTGGATAGTTGCCTTGAATTCTTTGCGGCATTTGACAGCAGTGAGCCTACCCGTTATATGAACTGCGAAATGAATTCGGCCGGCGCTGCGCTTATGTGTATAGGTAAACAGGGCGAGGGAGAAAGAGTGCTTATTGACACCATTCTCGGACATATTCCTGAATATAAGGCAGAGGTTCTTGAGGACAGATGGTCTGTAGAGCTTCACCTGACTGTCGAGGATATAAAAACGCTCTTTGGAGATATAGAGCTAAAAAAAGGCTATAAGTTTAATGCTAATATGTATAAATGCGGTGATGAAACCGAGTATGAGCATTACGGAATGTGGAGCAGAACTGTGTCTATTTTCCCGCAGTTTCATATGCCCGAATATTTCGGAGAGCTTATTATAGAGTAAAATAATTGTATAGATGAGGATTTGTTATGAGAAAAATTGGTTTGATTATAGTTATAAGCATTTTTGTTCTTGGATTTATGTGTTCCTGCACGCCTAAGGAAACTGGCGGTATTGGCAGTAATAATGCAGAGTCTGAGATAGTTTTAAGCTCTACAGTAGAAACATCAAGTGTGTCAGAAAGCGAGCCTGAGAAGGAAAGTTCTTCGAGCAAAAAAGAGTCGTCTTCTTCCAAAAAAGAAGAATCTTCGAGCAAAAAAGAAGAATCTTCGAGCAAAAAAGAGGAATCATCTTCTAAAAATGAGTCAAACTCGTCGCGTCCGTCAATGAGTGTTCAGCGTCCCGGTTCTACAACTAACTCTCAGGGAATAAAGGTTGCACCTGCTAACAGAAACAGCGTTTTCCTGCGTGGGTTTGACAAGGACGCCGCTGACAGCTATGGTTCCCATGATGAAGATGGTTATCGCGAGATGCAGGATATTATATCTGCGGGATATGTAAATTCAATAAGCCACACCTATCTTCTGCGCGAAACTCAATTCTGGAACTTTGTTATAGCTAACGATTTGACGGTATGGTATGATGCAACTACGCTGTTTGACAGCTCTGCAAAAACCTTGGATAGCTATTTGGAATACATATATAAAACTGTTGACCAGCATATTTTCCCGCATCCTGACAGATGGGAGAGATTTAACGGTTTTATTTTTGATGAGAAAATCCGCCGCGGCGAGAGCTGTGAGGAATTTGTGACTGAAACACAGGCGTTATACAGAAAATATGGTAAGCGTACATTTGCTATCCTTGCAACAGGGGAATTTTCCGACATAGATGGCAATGACGGCGGCGCTAAGCAAATGAACAAGGTCGGAGAGGATACTCTGAGATATGTAACAGATGTTGTATTTGACAGCTCCAAAATTGATGTGCGCGATGGAGAACATAATGCTGATGTTAAGGAAAAATATCAGCAGCTGCTGCCCGATGTTGTTGATGGTAAGAGCTATTACAGAGAGCTTACCGACCTTCTTATTGAGACGGTGGACCACGCGGTAAATATTTGGTTTATGCCTTGCGCATACAATGGAATTACTGAGAGCAATGCTGACGGGCTTGAGAGAGCCGATGAAGAATTTTGCCTTGCTCAGCTTAATTTCTTCTATGAAGAACTTTCAAATTATGATAATACAGGCGGACTTATGATTTATTCATATGATCTGAGCTCAAGAGATGAAAGCAAAGGCCTTAGGGGACTTAAGTATCGGCTTGTAGTAGAAAATGATGAAGAGGGCGAAGAACAATATAAGATACACCCCGAAGCTGAAAAATGGATAAAATATTCCGAGCGCCTTAAAGAGATTGTTTATAAATTTAATACCAAAAAGGCTTCGATAGTTACTAAGGTTTATTAATTTTGGGTTAATGTTATCTTTTCGATTTTAAGTTAAAAAGTTTTTTGTGCATAGTCTCAAAAAATGAGGAAAAAACTTGTAACATTTGAACAAAAAGAAAAAAACCAAAAGCTTTTTCTTGAAAAAACACATGCCTTGTGTTAGTATAATAGTGTGTAAAATGTTATTTAGATGTATTTGATTGTAACATTGCAATTTTTATAAAGGAGAGAAAAGAAAATGCTTAAAAAGATTTTAGCACTTGCCTTTGCTGCAATGATGCTTCTATCATTTGCAACAGGCTGTAAGGATAAGGGAAAAACAAAGGGCAACTCCTCCAAAAAGCCTACCAGCTCAACCGGAACAGAGTCGGTCCCTGAGGATACCGTTTCCAGTGCTATTGCTGGTGTAGAGAGTGATATGAGTGGGGATGAGTCCTCTATTGCTGATGACGAAAGCTCAAGCCATCCGTATGAGTGGACCATTGAAACAGCGTCTGCTTTCTTCCGCGATACTGATGAGGCTAAGGAATCTGTAACAGTCGGAAATACCATTAAGCAGTATAAAAATAAGCATACATATCAGATTGGCGCTTATATGCTTCAGATGCAATGGCTTCAATCGTATGGTACGGACAGAGAAAGTAAGAAAAAAGAGTATACAGATGCTGTTAAGTCGGGATATTTCAATACATATCTTATAGGCGACGGCGGTTATCTTGAAGATATGCTTCCGATTATTGCTGAGTCGGGCGGCTCTTTCTGGATGTCTTTTGGAAGATTTGAGAATAATAGACCCACTGCGCGACAGGAATATATTAAAAAGGTTCAGGGTTATCTGGATTTATTTGAGCAATACGGTGTGCTTGACCTTCTTCACGGCGCATATTGGGATGAACCTATCTGGACAGGTATGAAAAACGAGAATCTTGCAGAGCAGATGAGAATTAACTATCAGGTATTCGGTCTGAGAAATTTCCCGATTTTTGCTTGCGGTGAGTTCTCCAGCGATGAGGGTAACTCAGAGGCACTTGGCGGCGTCACGGCCGACGAGATGAGAAAGGTTCTGCCAGAAACCTGTAAGTATGCTACAGATATTGCATTTGACTCTTATAACGTTGATGTTCGTGACGGTGCTAGGTATTCCGAGGAAGATCTTAAAAAATGGAATGAAGCTACCAACAATGTTTTAGAGAGAAAATTCGGCAGAAAAATTCAGAATGGTAAAGACTACTACATTGCTTATAAAGAGCATCTCTTAGAATATATTGGTCATCCTGCAACCTTCTATTATTTCCCCTGTGCATATTCTGCAAACCCGCAGGGCGGACTTGTCAGCGGCGGCGCCGACGAGGCGTACTGTACAGCTCACCTTGAGTGGATGGCAGAGGATCTTCTTAATGACGATCGCGGCGGCGGCGTATATATGTATGTCTGGGGCCGCGGCGATGGAAACGGTGTAAGTCTTCCTAAGGTTGTTGTTATGGAGGATGAATATGGCTATCCTATGATGCACCCCGAATTTGAAAAGTGGCCAATATATTCCGAAGCACTTAGAACGGTTCGCAAGAAATTTGATGAAGCCAAGCAAAATCATGTTTATGTGGAACCCAAAAACTAAAAAGTAGTATAAAGGAGCAGTGTCTTGTACGCTGCTCTTTTAATTTTAATAATTTGGCATAAATAACAATAATAGCAGCACTTTTTTGGGCAAAAAGGCGAAAAAGAAAGTAAATTCATCTAAATGTATTGCCAATTATGGCGGTATTATTTATACTTATATAAACTTAAAATATTGCTCTTTCTATTTGCAAAATGCTATGGACAGGGCGCGTAAAGGAGTGTGTTTATATGCAGAACACAACCGAAAATACAGTCAACAAACAGTACCACAACAAGCTGGGTATGGGTATTTACCATTTAGACCCGCGTTGGTGCAGCACCCACGAATTTAACAGAATAGCAGATCTTGGAATGGTAAACTGCTATCGCTTTACCACCGAGGCTGGAACGGATTCGTTCATCCGCGGCTGCGAAAAGGCAAGCGAAACCGGAGCACAGGTTTGGTATTGCGCGCTGCCTTACTATGGAGCAAAGGAAAGCCTTTCCGATTATATGAAAAGGAACGATAAACTAATACAGGATGTTAAGGCCGCGGGACTTTGGGATACCGTTGTCGGTTTCCAGTGGGATGAGCCTCTTCTTCACAGAGGCCACACTAATGAGAACTTCCTTGAAATGACCAAGGCGATTTCCGAGACTTACGGAAAGCGTATTTTCCCCGTTTTCTCAAACTATGAGATAGTAGGAAAGCGCGGTAATATTGAGGATCCACCCAACTTCCAGTGGCTGCTTCAAAAGTCTTGTTCTACATATATCACCGACGTTGCTTTTGATAACTACGGCTATGATTTCCGTGTTCCCATAAGAGAAGCAGAAAAACAGAGGCTGATTGGACTCTATGATAAGGAGTTCAATACTGCTGAGGAAGTAATGGAGTATTTCACCGGCAGATTGCTTGACCTTATCGAGAAACCTGACGATGTAAGGCTTTGGTATTTCCCCTGCGGATATCTTGCTCGCCTTTGGGCAGGCGGGCCCCTTGCGGATGAGGATTTCTGCACCCAGTCGCTTGAAGGCTTTAAAAATCTTCTCTTAAAGCAGAAGAACCCAGGCGGATTATTTACCTACGGCTACAAGAGCTGGGGCGACCGCGATCATCTTGACTGGTGGCTGCAGGAAGAAAATCCTGACCGTTGGGATAAATACATAGCGGCTTCAAAGCGTGTTTGCGATGAGCTTAAAGATATTGATATTAAGCTGTAAGGGAGGCATAAAAATGGAAAACGCAATTAACAAACAATTTCACGATAAAGTATCAAGTATGTTCTTTGATTTTAGTCCTCGTTGGTGCCTGCACTCTGATTTTGACTACGCATTACAACAGGGATATGTAAATAGCGTTTGTTCTAACGAATTTGGCGCTACCACATCCTATGCTTGCAAAAAATCCAAAGAGAACGGTATGCCTGTTTGGGTTATTGCTCCTATATATATTCCTTCAATGCAGTCTGTTGATGAGTATATCGCAAGAATGGATAAGCTTGTTGAAAAGTATAAGAACAACGGAAACTGGGATACTATTACAGGCTTTATGTGGTGTGAGCCTCTCCTTGAAAACGGTCATACCAAAGAAGCGTTTTTGGAAATGACCAAGGCGCTTACTGAAACCTATGGCAAGCGCATTTTTGCAAAGTTCTCCCTTGGCGAGCTGTTTGGCGATGGAGAAAACTGTGGTGCATTAGAAAAGCAGTACACCAAGTATATTACTGATGTTGGATTTGCCCTTTATGATTTTGATATGCGCGATGAAAATCAGGAGAAACTCGCTCCCGCGCTTAAAGCGCTCGGAGAGAAGGAAAATGCGGAGTTTAAAACTGCCGCTGACCTTTATCAGCACTACACCGACAAAATGCTCTCGCTTATGGAAAAGGGCGATGATGTCCGTGTTTGGTACTTCCCCGCTGCTTTGGAGGGGAGCTGTTTTGAGGGCGGAATTGTCTGCGATGAGGCATACTGCACAGGACATCTTGTGGGACTTAAAGACCTTCTTCTAAAGCAGAAGAACCCAGGTGGACTTTGTATTTATAGATATAAGTTTACTATTGAGGACCATGTCCACCCCAGAAGCACAGATGCGTGGCCGAAGTATGAAGAGGCTATAAAAAATGTATGCAAAGAGCTTACAGAAGTTAAGACAAAATAATAAGTTATGCGTATGTAAAACATAGTTTTGTATACAGTCATAGCAGACTTAATGCGGGTATCTCGGCAGGAGATACCCGCATTGAATAGTTTTAAGGAATATTACCCCATAACAATATGCTCGGGCAGGTAAATCAATAGAAAAATATTTGATAAAAATTGTTGACTATTTCATCTAAATAATGTATAATACAACTGTGTATGGAGATGTGTGTGAAACGGCAGATTTTGTTGTTATACATAGACAAAACAGTGGTCACAAAATTGTTGTTGTTGCACAAACAACTCCGTTTTAATATATTTTTTACTAAATATATTAAGCAAAACAAAGTTTGAAAAGGAGAAAAAAGTATGAGTAAGAAACTTAAAGTTTTAGCACTTGTGCTTGTTGCTGTTCTTACCCTCTCTGTTTTTGCAGGCTGCAAAAATAATGAGACTCAGGGTTCTTCTTCTGTTCTTACCAGCAGTGAAACCAATGCTGATGTAGGAAATACAGATGGTGAAGATACCTCTGATATCGCTTCTGAGGTAGGCAACGATGAGGGTGAAGGAAACAATGCCGACCAAAATGGCGATGAGAACAAACCTGACGAAGAGCAGAAAACAAGCTCAACTACAAGCAAGGCTAATACTATTGGTGGCGGTAAGGACAAGGTTGATATCAACAAAACAGGTTGGCCTATCGTTAATAAGCCCGTTACCTTTAAGATTTTAGGTATACATCTTCCTTCCCGTGGAGACCCCGACAAGATGTCAATGTTCAAATGGATTGAAAAAACCATGAAGATCAAGATGAAGTTTGAGGGTGTTAGCGAAGGAAAGCTTCCGGAGAAAAGAACTCTTGCTCTCCAGTCCGGCGATATGCCTGACCTCTTCACCGGCGGCGCTTGGGATGACCAGACCTTAGCTAAGTATTCCGCAGGTAAAAAGCCCGCAATCGTGGATGTTATGCCTTATATCGAACAAGGTTATGCTCCCACTATTGAGAAGATTATTAAGAATCCTACTGTTCAGGCTCTTAATATGACTGAGGATGGAAAGATGTTCTCTGTCCCCAACCAGCCCAATGAAGACGAAAACTACGACCACTGGATGAATATCAATAAAAAATGGATGGAAAACCTCGGACTTGTAAGCCCGGGAGCTACTGTTGCGGAAGTTTATGAGAAGGTTAACACACCTGAAAAATTATTCTCAGTTCTCGAGGCATTTCGTGATGGTGATCCTGATCTTAATGGCAAAGATGATCACTGGCCTCTTGCCGTTTGGAACTGGTCCGGTTCTATGATTGTTAGTATGTATGGTGTTTATGCTACTCACGGCGGCGTTGGTATTGACCTTGATTATAAGGTCTACAATCCTTACACCACCAAGAGTGCATACGAGGCATGCAAATTCTGGAACAGAGTTAAGACTGCTGACCATATGATGAATGAAGCTATCACTCAAGATCAGTCAGGAAACTATGCGGCATTTACTCACCACATTAAGACAGAAGGTGTTGGATTATTCATTTGGTCATATCTGGGTGATACTCAGTTCCCTCCTGATAAGCTTAAAGATTATGTTGCTATTCCCAAGCCTGCAGGCGGCGGAAAAGAGTCCGGCTTAAGACTTTCTAAGACCGTAAATGCGTTTGCTAACAACGTTCCTACTCGTGGTAGCTGGGTTATCTCCAGTAAATGCTCCAATATTCCCGCCATGGTTCGTTTGCTTGACTTCTTTGCTTCTGACTATGGTGTAATGGTTGGTAACCTCGGTGAACCCGGTGTAAACTTTACTGTCAATGGAGACGGAACCTATACTATTAAAGAAGCCGAGGCTGACTATCAGAATGCTATGGGCTGGGCTATGAGCATTAACCAGCTCAAACAGCAGGTTTATGATAGCATTAAAAGAGAAAGTGTTAACGAAGAAAATGCTACTTATAGAGCATACTTCGAGGCTGCTAACAAAACCTATGCACAGGCAAACATAGATAACCCTGTTATGTATCTTCCTGATGTTCAGCTTACTGCTACGGAAATTGCAGCGCTTAACAGATACAAAGATGCAAACTTTGACAGCCAGTCATCAACTATGTCTAAGTTTGTAGCAAATACCACCACCAAGCTTTCTGAGTGGGATACCAGAGTTGAGAACCTTGGTAAAAAGGGTCTTAACGAGTATCTGAAGGTCTATCAGGGTATTGTTGACAGAAATAAATCTGCAATTATTAACTCAGGCGAATGGTGCAAAAAGAACAGCGCTTACGTATAAGTTTCCTTAATAGAAAATAGTTTTTTTAAAGAGGCAATCTCTAGATTGCCTCTTTATTTTTATTGTCATTTATATATGAAAAGATAATCCCAGATTTTTCCGTTACATATTACTAAATTCGAACTAAAATATTTGTATAAAAAACACAAAAAAACCTTTACAATTTACCATTTGCGTGTTATACTGAATAATACGGCAATTTGTATCTTTGTGCGGGTAGAAAATGTGCATAATGTACAAAAAAACACTAAGAAATTTGGCGAAAAAGCTGATAAACAAGCTTTGCCGAATGAGAGGATAAAAAGATAAATATCTTTTACAAGGATGGTAATTTTTGCCGCTAAATTATTCAATAAGGGTAGCCCCTTTTGAAATATGTTTTTATTACCGCTTACGCAACGATGCATATTGCGTAAACGGTGAAAATTCGTGCTGTTTCTCGCCAGAGCGCTGCACAAAAGTGAGCGAGCAGAGCCAGAGGGCTCTTTCCGGGGTATTTCGGGAATATGCTGTGAGCTTAAAGCGCGCGGGTAATCTAAAGAGATTCGAGGAGAAAGTAAGGCACCAACAACCTCCCATACAACTGGGATATAAGGCAGCTTAAAAACTGTCTGCACATTTTATTGAGGAGTGTTTTACTCCAACCGGCAACGACAGCAGGCTGAGGGCCAGCCGCGAAATTTTCAGAGGGAAATTTCATACAGTCGGAGCTGATGCTGCAAGGCAAATCTTGTCTGAAGGTCCGTCGGACAAAAAACTATCACCGCAAGCCCATTTAAAAATGAGCAATCTATGCGGTGGATTGGGGATTATTATGAAGCAAAGAAAGAAAACATCGGTTTTTTTGAGAGTTTCATCCGTAGCGTTAGCGGTTGCTCTCTTGATTTCCTCCGGCTCCACTGTTTATGCCGGAAAAACCTTCGCCGAGAGTATTGACTTCAAAGAGCAGATAAAGCTTGATGACGTTATTTACAACAACAACTATTTCGGCGATTATGTAAAGGAGAATAAGGATGAATTTTCTGATGCTCCGGAAGGTGTCGAAATTAAGTTTGATATTCACGGCTTTTCGGCATCCGAAGGAGATGCTCCCGAGAGTAAGGCTCTGGAGGGTAAGGAAAATGTTCTTTTTATTCCCAATACAAACAAATCTGTCAGCTGGGAAGTAAATGTTGAAACAGCAGGCTTTTATGAGCTGTATTTTGAGTATCTCCCCGTTGATGGTAATACACTTCCTGTAACCAAGGGCATTATGCTGGACGGAAAGTATCTGTATGATGAGCTTTCAAACATCAAGTTTGTCCGCCATTTTGTTGATGCTGAGAAACCCAGGACCAACAATCTCGGTGACCATGTCCGTCCCGGACAGCAGGAAAATCAGGAGTGGACTCAGACTGTCTTGTATGACGCACAGGGCGAATATGCAAGTCCTCTCAAGATTGCTCTCACTGAGGGCAAGCACACCATCACAATGGTACATATTGACCAGCCTATCGCAATAGCCGAGATGAGCCTTAAGGCTCCCGAGCAGCTCAAACCCTATGCTGAGGTTAAAAAAGAGTATAAGGCAAAGGGCTACAAGAATGCTTCCAAGGCTATTCGCTTTGAGGCAGAGGATAAGGATTATATTGCTTACAAAACCGATTCCTCTATCATTATCGACACTCAGAGCAACTCTACACTCACCCCCAAGTCCGTAACCTCTGCAAAGTTCAATATTATTGGCGGAGATACATGGTCAAAAGGCGGTCAGGAGATTTGCTGGAGCTTTGAGGTTGAGGAAACAGGCCTTTATCAGCTCGCTCCGAGATTTTACCAGCAGTATGGTAACGGCTTTTCGTCCACCCGTCAGATAAAAATTGACGGCAAGGTTCCCTTTGAGGAGTTCAATGAGTATGTCTTCTACTTCCAGGACGGTTGGAACACCAAGGCATTTAAGGATAAGGACGGTAATCCTTACCTCTTCTATCTTGAAAAAGGCACACACACTATTTCCATGCGTGTTGTTTTAGGAGAAATGACCGAGGTTATTCACCTGCTTACCGATGTTACATCCAAAATGTCTAACGCATACCGTAACATCACCATGGTTACAGGTCAGAGCCCTGACACTAATTATGACTACAATCTTGAAAAACAGATTTCCTCGCTTATTCCTGATATGAAGGCGATTGCCAAAGAGCTTAAAGAGAGTATTAACAGAATTAACAGCTACACTGTTAAGACTACCAGTATTGCCAACAACCTTAATATAACCATCGAGCTTATTGATAAGTTTATAGAGGATCCTGAGTCAATTCCCTCAAACCTTGGAAACTTCAGCTCGTCGCTTACAAACGTTGGTAGCTGGCTTGCCGATATTAAGGATCACAGTCTTGCCATTGATTTTATCAGATTTACATCACCTGAAGAGGATGTTGTAAACGAAAAGGAACGCCTTTGGGACACCTTTTACGGAATGTTCTTAAACTTCATTCTTTCCTATTCCAAGGACTATAATGCAATCGGAGCACTTAATGAAAGCACCGAGGAATATGACACTATTGAGGTTTGGGTCAGCCGAGGCAAAGAATGGTGCGAAATGCTTAAGGATATGATCGACACCGATTTTTCTGTTAAGCACAAGACCAATGTTAAGCTTAATATCCTGCCTCCCGGACAGCTCGGTTCATCATCGGGTCCCTTGCTTCTATCTATCAACGCGGGCACACAGCCTGATATAGTTGTAGGTATCGGAGGCGATGTCCCTGTTGAGTATGCCTTCCGTGATGCATTTTACGATATTTCAAAGTTTGACGACTTTAAGGATATTAAAGATGATTTCTACAGCGAGTGCTTTGTTCAGCTTTCATATGAGGGCGGAGTTTACGCACTTCCTGAAACAGTAGGCTTTAAGGCAACTTTTGTCCGTACTGATATATTTGACCAGCTTGGACTTAAGGTTCCTAATACATGGGATGAGCTTACACAGGAGCTTATTCCTCAGCTCAACTCCTATAATATGCAGGCTTGCGTGCCTGCATGGTCTCCCGTTATGATTTATCAGAACGGCGGACAGATATATTCAGATCACGTCTATTCTTCATACTATACTACCCCTGAGGCTATGGCCGGATTTGAAATGATGACAAAGTTTTTCACCGATTACGGTGTGCCTATTGCATCGAGTAACTTAAACCGTTTCCGCTCAGGAGAAATGCCTTACGTTCTTGCGGATTTCGGATTTTATCAGCAGGTTACATTCTCCGCTCCTGAGCTTACAGGTAAATGGAAAATGTATCCCATTCCCGGAATGTACAGAAAAGACAAGGACGGCAACACCATCTTTGACAGAACCTCTGCCGACTTCCAGGGCTCTTGCTGCTCTATGCTTGCAGCTGTTGAGGAAGATGCTCGTGACGATGCATGGGAGTTTATGAAATGGTATACCAGTGCTGAAACACAGTCCGGTTATGCACGCCGCATAGAGTCTGTTCTAGGTATTCAGGCTCGTTGGCTCCCCGCTAATAAGGAAGCTTTTGCACAGCTGCCTTGGACATCGTATGAGCTTTCTGTTATCAATGAGTCACTTAATTGGGCAAAAGAAACTCCCATCGGTCTCGGAACATACATATCAACCCGTGAAATCAATAACGCATTTAACCGTGTTGTTGTTACCCGTACACAGACTGTTCGTGAGGCTATGGAACAAGCTGATGAAACCATTGATAAGGAAATGAGAAGAAAACAGCTTATGTACGGAATCAATCCCGAAGGAATAGAATTAGATTAATAAATGAGTATGTTTTAAATGGAGGTCACTATGGCTACAGCAACAATAGCAGAAAAAGCTTCCAAAAAACGCCTCTTACCGCAAAGGAAAAAGAAGATAAAGGGTGGCGCCGTTGGTTCAGTCAGCGGCACCATCACCGCAATAGCCTTTTTCCTGCCGTTTCTGGTGCTTTTTTGCATATTTACAATAGGACCTGCTGTTAGTTCAGCGTTCTATAGCTTAACAAACTTTGATATGGTTCGTGATCCTGAATTTATAGGCCTTGAAAACTTCAGGAATCTTTTTCTTGACGATCCCCTGTTTATGCAGGCCTTAAAGGTCACATTCTTGTTTGCAATCATTGCCGGTCCTACAGGATATATGATGTCCTTTATTATGGCATGGGTGCTCAACGATATGAAGGGAAGAAAAGTTCTTGCGCTCGCTTTCTATGCACCATCTCTTTGTAGCGGTGCAGCTATGTCGGTAGTATGGGCTTATCTTTTCTCCCCCGACCGTTACGGTCTTATCAACAACATTCTGATTAATCTTGGTATTATCGGAAGTCCTATTCTTTGGACACAGAATCCGGACACCATTTTACCGTGCTGTATTTTCATTCAGATCTGGATGAGTATGGGCACAGGATTCCTTGTCTTTATGGCAGGTCTTCAGAATCAGGACAGAGAGCTTATCGAAGCGGCTTCTCTTGATGGTATTAAATCTCGTTTTCAGGAGCTGTTTTATATAACTCTTCCTCAGATGAAGCCTCAGCTTCTCTTCGGTGCTATTAACACCATTTCCAATTCTCTCGGTGTTGGTTCTGTTATATCTACATTTGCCGGAAGCCCGACACCGAACTATGTTGCACACACAATGGTACATCATATAAGTGACTATGCTTTCACAAGATTTGAGATGGGTTACGCTTCTGCTATCGCGATTGTTCTCTTTGCGATAACCTTCGCGGCAAGTAAACTCTGTATGTGGATGCTAACCGATAAGGACTAATTGTTCCTAAAATCTCAAAATTAAAATGAAAGGAAAGTATAGATATGGCAATAGTAAGAAAAGGTCTGCATATCAGACTTGGTAAAAAGACCTACCTACAGATATCATTCAGCCGCATTCTTTTATATATCTTTATAATTGCGATGCTTAGCTTTACAGCACTTCCGCTTATATATGTTGTTTCAACTGCATTTAAGCCTATTGATGAGCTTCTTAAGTTTCCACCGCAGTTTCTGGTCAGAAGACCTACTCTGCAGAACTTCCATGATCTCATTCTGGCTGCAGGAAGTGCCAGTGTTCCCTTTTTGAGAAACGTTGCAAACAGTGTTTTTATCGTTGTTGTTTCGGTTTTCTCTTCGGTTATAGTTTCGTCTCTCGGTGCATATTCAGTTGCAAAGCTGGATCTGCCCTTTAAGAGCCAGGTTATGACAATGGTAGTTTTCGCTATCGCATTCCCTGAATCACTTCAGGCAATACCGACATACCTCATTGTTAAAAGCTTAGGTATGTTCAATACATATTGGGCACTTATTCTGCCTGCGCTGGGTTCTGCATTTAACTTCTTTATGATGAAGTCGTTCTGTCAGCAGATTCCCACACCGCTTCTTGAAGCAGCGAGAATTGACGGCGCAAACGAGCTGAGAATTTTCACCAGCATCGTTTTCCCATTCCTCGCACCCGCTTGGGCAACTCTTATAGTTTTCTGCTTTATGAGCGTTTGGAACGGAGGCAGCGGAGTTACACTTTATATTACTGATGAAGCAATGAAAACCCTGCCTTATGCCATTAACTCAATAGGCGGATCTCTTGCGCGTCAGGGCGCCGCGGCTGCCGCTAACTTGTTTATGATTACACCTACAATTATAATTTACACCGCTCTCCAGAGCCGAGTAATTGAAACTATGGCTCACAGCGGAATCAAGTAAGATAGGAGAAGGACAGATGAAAAAGTTTTTACGCTGTGCTTTTGTCAGTTTGGTTCTTGCAGCGCTTCTGGTAGCTCCGGCTTCTGCCTTTAACTATTGGGATAGCGGATATATTCTTGCACCGGACGGCAAAACACGAATGGCAATGCCAAAGCCCTACACCGTAGAAAAAATCGTAAGTGTTATTGAGGGCTCAGAAGACAATGCTTTAGACAACCCTAAGGACCTGTTTCTTGCACCCAATGGTGATTACTACATTGCTGACACAGGTAATACAAGAGTTGTTCGTTTAAATTCTAACTTTGAATATGTCGCTGAGTATAATGCGGGCGGATCATTTATTTCTCCCGAAGGTATTTTCGTCACAGATGAAGGCGATATGTTTATTGCAGACTCCTCGGCTTCAAAAATCTTCCACCTTGACCCTAACGGAGAATGGGTTGAAGACTTTGTTATGCCTGAGTCCGAGCTGCTTTATAAAGTAACTTCGTTTACTCCTACCAAGGTTGCTATCAACCCCATAAACAATTACCTCTATATTGTTCAGGGTAAGCAGTTTATGACTATCAATGCTGTAAACGAATTTAAGGGTTACATTGGCGCTAATAAGGTTGGATTTGACCTCTTAAACTTCATAATGCGCACCTTCGCAACAGACGAACAGAAGGATCAGATGGATCAGATTGAGCCTGATGTATACTACAATTTCTGCGTTGCAAACGGTGGCAAGATTTATGCTACAGGCGCTGAATCTTCAAAGAGAATAAGCATTATAAATACCACAGGAGTAAACATTTACCCCGCAGGCAACTATGGTGAGTCTGTTTATGAGGATAATGGTAGAGAATGGGAGCCTGTTTTTGTTGATATTTGTGTTGACGAGAATGAGTTCATAACTGTTATAGAGCAGAATACCCGTTGCCTATATCAGTACGACTATCAGGGCAACCTCATCTGCATCTACGGTGGCACAGGTGATACAGACGGATATTTTGATATCCCAAGTGCTATTGTTTATGCAGGTAACGGACGTATTGTCGCCCTTGACTCTGTTCAGTGCAGACTTCAGGTTTTTGTTCCTACTGACTTCACCCTAACAGTTCAGGATGCCATCATTAAATACTCAGAGGGTAAATATGATGAGTCTCTTGAGCTTTGGAATGAAATTAAAGAGAGTAATGCGAGTTACAGCCTTGCCCGTGAGTTTATCGGTAAAATTCAGATGAAGCAGGGCAAATATGCCGAAGTTCTTGACGACTTCAGACAGAGTGAGGACAAGGTAAGCTATGGTAAGGCTTTTGAACAGCTTCGTTATCAGTTTACTCAAAAGTATTTCTACTTTATAATTGTTGCGCTTATTGCTCTGATTGTTGGTCTTGTATTTGGAATGAAGGCTGTCAATAAATATGTTCGCAAGATCAAAAAAGAATTCTGGGATAAACTGGAGGGATAGAATATGAAATGGCTTAAATACTTTATCATGATTCTGTTCCATCCTGTAGATACATTTTATCTCATCAAGAAGGACAGAAAAGAGCTTTCTAAAACTGCAGTTTTTGCAGTTCTTGCGATTGCAGTAGCAATTAAGATTTTATATGTTTATACCGTTAACTTTACTGTTTCAAGTACATCTGCAGCAAATGCCAATGCTCTTATAGAGATAGGTGTTATTGTTCTTCCTATTATGCTTTGGGCAATAGCAAGCTACGCTCTTATGACTGTATGCGGCGGTGAGGCTACTATTGGAGAAACTATAACAATATCGGTGTATAGCTTAGCTCCCTACATTGTTTTCACTCCGGTTATGATTGCACTTTCGCATATTTTAACAAGATCAGAGCTTGGTTTATTTAACGGACTGAATGGTTTGATTATTGCATGGATGGTTATTCTTCTGTTTATTGGCTTTATGCAGTCAAACGGACTTAAGTTTTCCCATGCAATAGGATTTGCACTTCTTGCCGTTATTGTTATGGTGCTGATTGCAGTCACTTTCCTGTTAGCGTTTGGACTTGGAGCACAGATTGTAAGATTTGTTCAGGAAATTATTTCTGAAATCAAATACTTTGTGCGATAGGGAGGGGACGAAAATGAAAAAGAAAATTATTGTTATTAGTGCAGCGGTTGTTCTTGTTTTGGCAATTATAGCTGTATTTGCGTTTACTCCCAAGGCTTCCCTTAATCGCTCAATAATTGAAGAGAACACTCCTAAGAACAATTCAGTTGTAAAGTATCTTGAGGAAGAGCTCGTACTTTCGGAAGATGATTACACACTCATCGCGGAAGTCGGTGACAATCAGTTATTTTACAGAAAATCTGATTTTGCTCTGAAGGTTAAAAACCTATCAAACGGAAATGAATGGAAAAGCTTTATCGACGAGGAGGATTATATCCACAATGCCGATAAAGGAATGACAGAGAACACCACTGCTATAAGCAAGAGACTTAAGAAGCTCTTTGAAATAAACTATACAGATTTCGGTGTACGCAGTGACAATACCAGTCTAATCGAGGATAGCGGAGCAACCCATGTAATACACAAGATACAGAATGGATTTGCTATAGAGGCAGCCTTCAGTGTGGGAATTAAGATTACAGTTGAATTCTGGCTTGATAATGACGGACTTAATGTCACAATTCCTAAGGATAAAATCAAAGAGGAAAAAGAGTTTGCTATTGTTTACGCAAATGTTCTGCCGATGTTTGGCAGTACCAATGATTATGTAGAAAATGGATTTATTCTTTTCCCTGATGCCGGTGGTTCAATTTATAACATTAAGCCTGTTACAGATAGACAGTCGCCTATCACTACTGATGTTTATTTCCCAAGAGATTTCGATCTTGATGCTATTGAGGAAAATAATAAGCAGGGTATAAAAAATGCAATAATGCCTTTCTTTGGTATTGCCAGAAATAATAGCGGATTTATAGCTTATATTACTGAAGGCGAAATGAACAGCTATGTAACCTTTAACCCCAGTGGCTCGGTATTTAATGTAAACCGTATCAGCTCTGTTATGAACTGCCGTAAATCCTATACTTATCTTAATGCTGCCGGAAAAGAAATCACTGATATTGAGGCTGATATTTCTTCTAATGATTTTGCAGTTCACTACTCATTTATTACTGCAGAAGAAGAAAAAGCGGTTACATACAGTGATATGGCAAACACTCTTCGTGATTTTCTTGATAAAAGAGGAATGCTCGTAAAAACAGAAAGCACAAAGAAAGAGGGAGTTGCCACTAATATTCAGGCTATTATGTCTGTTAAGTCAGAAAGTATGATTGGCGATTTCTCTCAGATTATGACAAGCTGCTCGGATCTTAAGAATATGGTTGAGGGTCTTGAAGATGGTGTTCGTGATAACTTAAGACTCATGCTTCTGGGATGGCAGTCTTCGGGATATAATATTTATCCCAGCACAGGCAAGGCAGGAAACATCGGAAATATTAAAAAGCTTTCCGAGTACCTTACCGAAAACGGTGTTGATAGCTATCTGGTTGATGACCTTGTTAGTGCTTCGCTTGATTCAGAAAACTTTGAAAAGCAGACCGATGCAGTTTACAACAACATAAATGTACCTGTTACCAATTCTGTGGGTAAACAGTACATTCGTAACCCTTATAAAGAATATATAAATCTTGTAGAGAAGAGCATCCCGTATTTTGAGAAGAATTCGGTTTGTGGTGTTGGCTTTGACAAGATTGGTTGGTATGTATTTGATGACGGACAGAAACGTTTTGAATTAGACCGTTTAGATACCAGCATTATTTACAGAGCTATGCTTAGCGAAACTCACAAAGCCGGTTTAAAGACTGCCGTTCAGCGTGGTAACTCATATGTACTTAGCTCTACCGATTATCTTTATGATATTCCTGAAAAAGGATCAGGCTATTCTATTTTTGACAAAGAAGTTCCTTTCTATCAGATGGTAGTTCATGGTTATATTCCATATAGCCTTGACACACCCGGAAACATGGCTGTTGACTATAATGTTGAAAAGCTCAGATGGATTGAAACAGGTGCAGAACCCACATTCCTGCTTACACAGGAAATGTCTGAAAAGTTCAAGGATTCCAAGGTTGAAAACGCATTCTCAACCGAGATCGAGAACTGGATTGATGATGTTGCAGAAATCACCCAGGAATTCAATTCTAAACTTGCTTTTACAGGAAACTGCACAATTAAAGAGCATATTGAGCTTGCAGAAGATGTTTTCAGAGTTACCTATTCTAATGGTAGCAAGATTTACATCAACTATAGTCAGAATGAGGTAACCGTTGACAATGTAACTGTTGCTGCCGAAAACTATGTTGTGGTCGAAAGCGCAACAGACATTGCTCTTGGGTAGAAAGGAGATAAACAATGGCTGAAAATGTAAAAAAACGTACAAAACCTGCCGGTGGTAAGTTTTGGACACTCAAACGTAAAGAGTCTATGAACGGCTATTTGTTCATTCTCCCTTGGGTTATCGGAACAGCGCTTTTATTCGCGTTCC
This sequence comes from Oscillospiraceae bacterium, assembly GCA_045655125.1. Lineage (GTDB taxonomy): Bacteria > Bacillota > Clostridia > Oscillospirales > Ruminococcaceae > SIG578. The sequence continues at coordinate 8,129 of JAZOOR010000062.1, read as the reverse complement.
CAATATGGCGTTCTCTCGAAATGAGTTTTTCAAACATCACCGACTATACTCAGTATACAATTGAATCTGCAGGTCTCTCGCATTATACTGATGCGCTTACCACAGACGTAAAGTATATTGGATACTATTTCAGAAATATAAAAGAGCTTCTTCAAACAGTTCCTTTTGTAAATGTGTTCTCACTTCTCATTGCGGTTATGCTCAATCGCAAATTTAAGGGCAGAACAGTTTTCAGAGCTATCTTCTTCCTTCCCGTTATTCTTGGCTCGGGCTTTGCAATGGATCAGCTTATGAGTCAGGGCGTAGACGGCGGAGCAATGGAAACCGTTAAAGAGGTTCTCATTCCTCGTGAGGTTGCTATTTACCTTGGTGCAGAAGTAACACAGTTTGTTTCTACATTCCTGGATCTTATCAGTACGATTCTTTGGAAATGCGGCGTTCCAACCGTTATTTTCCTTGCGGGCTTGCAGGGTGTTCCCACATCGCTTTACGAGGCTGCCCGTGTTGACGCTGCGAGCGAATGGGAGATGTTCTGGCTCATTACACTGCCTATGATTACTCCGATGATGCTGCTCAACTTAGTTTACACCGTTATTGATAGCTTTAATGATTCGGGTAATGTGCTGCTTTCATATATCAATAATGTCAGCTTTACTAAGCAGCAATTTGAATATGCCGCAGCAATGGCTTGGTTGTTCTTTATCTGGATTATCGTTCTGGTCGGCTTAATATTCCTTATTATGCGTCCGTTCGTAAACAGAGTAAAAGATAGGTAAGGAGGGGATAATATGGAAAAAATTAAAGCAATGATTCCTTCCAAGGATCGCATACTTAAGATTTACAAAAAATCACCTGTAAAGTTTGTTGATGTTTTTGTATGGGGAATGCTTCTCTTAATGGCATTTGTGTTCCTGTATCCCTTCGCTCATATGATTACAACCTCGCTTAAGAGCTATAGTGACCTGCTTAATGTTACAATTAAGTGGATTCCTAAAAACCTCACACTCAAAAGCTACGAAACTGCAATCAGCGTTATGCGTATTGGACGCACGCTGCCCAACTCGCTTATTGTAACTATTGTTTCAACAGTAGCTCACGTATTTGTTTGCTCATTTGTAGCATATGGATTTGCAAGATATAACTTCCCGCTCAAAGGAATTTTGTTTGGTATAGTTATTCTTTCAATCCTTGTTCCTACTCAGGTTATCATTATTCCTATGTATATTACCTATGCCAACTTATCGTTCACTATCGGCGAATTTACCTTTAGGATGCTGGGTACTTACTGGCCCATCATTTTCCCTTGCTTCTTGGGATATGGTCTTAAAGGCGGTCTGTTCATATTCTTGTATAGGCAGTATTTCTTGGGAATTCCAAAGGCTCTCGAAGAGGCGGCAACTATCGATGGATGCGGTCCTATTAAGACATTCTTCAGAATCGCATTTCCGGCAGCCGGATCCACCACCATTGTTTGTATTGTTCTTTCGATGGTATGGCACTGGAATGACTACTATGAGCCCAGTATTTTCTTAACAGACTATAACTCACAGTTGCTTCCTCAGATAGTTGACTCACTTAAATCTCTTGTCGGCGACATGCAGAAGAATATGCTTGGAGAGGCAGGAGAAGCAGGAAGCAAAAATATTGAGGATGCCAACCTCTTCCACGATGGTGTTGTTATGGCGGGCACATTCCTTTCTATGCTTCCTCCCATGCTTGGATATCTTATCCTTCAGAGAAGATTTATGGAAGGTATCGAGCACAGCGGTCTTACAGGTATGTAATGCCCTTTGTGAAAAAAATAAAATGCTTTGTGGCGGCAGTCTTAAAAGGACTGCCGCCATTTCCTTTTTTGCTAATTTCTATTGCAAAAAACAGTAAAAATGATATAATAAAATAGGTTTATAATTTAAAAAAGGCGGTGAACACAGGGTTGAGAATAGCTTTGTATACCCTTGGCTGCAAGGTTAATCAGTATGAATCTCAGGCAATTTCAGAGCTGCTACTACAAAGAGGGCATACAATAGTTGAGCCTTCACAAAATGCAGATGCTTATATTATAAATTCCTGCACCGTCACCTCCACGAGCGACTCCAAGAGCAAAAAAGCTGCCCGTCATTTTAAGAAAAATAATCCCGATGCAGTTATAGCGCTAATCGGATGTTTCCCTCAGGCGTTTCCCCAAAAGGCTCAGAAGTTGGAGTACACTGATATAATTTTGGGGAACAAGGATAAAAAAAGAGTGGTAGAGCTGCTCGAAGAGTGTTTTAATAAAAGGCAAAGGACCTTTGCCGTAACCGAGCACCCTAAAATAGCTCAGATAGAAAACCTGAATATTACATCTTTTGACGAAAGAACGCGCGCTTTTGTTAAAATTCAGGACGGGTGTAACCGATTTTGCAGTTACTGCATTATTCCTACTGCGCGTGGCAGAATTTGCTCTAAACCGCTGAATGAAATTCAAATTGAAATTGAAAATCTTGTTTCTAATGGCTACAATGAAATTGTACTTGTTGGAATTGACCTTTCTTCGTATGGAAATGAATTTGGTAAAACTCTTACAGATGCAGTCGAAGCGGTATCCAAGATAAAAGGGGTAAAAAGGATCAGGCTCGGAAGTCTTGAGCCTGAAATAATATCAGATGAGGATATTGAAAGGCTTTCTAAAATAGAGAGCTTTTGTCCTCAGTTTCATCTTTCACTCCAGAGCGGCTGCGATAAAACCCTTAAGGCTATGAACAGGCACTACACTGCCAATGAGTACAGAAATATAGTCAAAAAGCTCAGGGCGGCTTTCCCCAAGGTAGCTATTACAACTGATATTATGGTTGGCTTTGCGGGAGAAAGTGACGAGGATTTTAATGAGTCCTTAGCCTTTGCCCTTGAAATGCGCTTTCTCAAGGTACATGTTTTCCCTTATTCTGTAAGGGAGGGGACTCGGGCTGCAAAATTTGAGGGACAGATTTCACCCGAAATAAAAAAAGAGCGTGCGCGCAAAATGATAGAAAAGACAGAGGGCGTGCGCCGAGAAATCCTTAGGGACGCGATAGGGGAAACAACAGAGGTTCTTTTAGAAAGCAGAACAAAAAATGGCTTTGGGATTGGCTACACTAAGGATTATATCCCTGTTTATGTTAAAAATTGCAGCGCTGCACTCGGCGAGATTGTAAGTGTAAAGCTGACCTCGCTTTATGAGGATGGCTGCCTTGCAGAAATTGTGGAGGAGAAAAAATGAGTAAAACAAGCAGAGTTTTAAAGCGGTTTTCGCTTTTGCGTGAATATAATGTTCTATCCGAAGTAAAGGTAACAGTAGACGGTCAGGAGCATACATTTGATAAGCTTCTTATTGGCTGCTTTGGTATATTGTCCCTTGTAACTTTTGATAAAAAGGGAGAGCTTTTCGGAAATGAGCACGATGACTGCTTTATACTGCTTACTAAGAATAAAACACGGCGCGAGCAGACCGAAAACCTCATAAAAAAAGCTCGCCAGGGCGAGCTAGTACTGCGAAAAATTCTCTCTGACAATGAGATATACAAGATAAAGATTGATACCGGTATAGTTATTGAAAATGCGTTTTGTAATGCTATGATAGCAAACGACAGTATCCCTGTTTACACCCCGCAAACGCTGAAAAAACAGCTAAACTGCGGAAAATATGATATGGATTACAAAATAAATGTTGATGCCATTGTGAACGCTATAAACAAGGCGAAATAATAAAGACAGAGGCGGAATTTGCGTGAAAAAAGCATTTGTTATTATCATTTGTAAAATACTCACCCGCATAGGAAAGCTTGTCGGAAAAGGAAGCAGCCTGCCGGGTAAAATTGCCCTTAAGCTTTGCCCCGATATACTCAGCAAAATTAAATTTTGCGAGCACGTTATTGCGGTAACGGGAAGTAACGGCAAAACCTCAACCGTTGAATTGATTGCTCGCGTGCTTTCAGATTGTGGCTATAAGGTTGCCTATAATAAGGAAGGCTCAAATCAGATAGAGGGTGTTACTACACTTGTTTTAAACGACTGCACCCTCTCGGGAAAGGTGCGCTCTCAGGTGCTGATTGTCGAGAGTGATGAGCGCTTTGCGCGTTACACTTTTTCGCATTTTTCTCCGACTCTTTATGTCGCAACCAATCTGTATAGAGACCAGCTTTCGAGAAACGGTCATCCCGAAATGGTGTTTGATTGTATTCTCGACAGCATCAAAAATGACGATACTACACTCGTGCTCAATGCTGATGACCCGCTGGTTTCGCTCTTTGCAAAAAATCATCCCAAAACTGTTTGGTTTGGAGTTGAGAAAACCGCGCTTTCTAAGGAGCATAATGATAGTGTTTATGATGACGGTGCGTTTTGCCCGAATTGTAAAGAGAAAATGAGCTATGACTATTATCATTACGCCCATATCGGCTCATATAACTGCTCTGCCTGCGGCCACAAGAGACAGACGCCGCAGTATTGCGTCAGCAGCCTCGATTTAGATAGCGGAACTGTCACAATCAATGAAAAATATAAGCTTTCACTCTTTTTAAAGAGCATTTACAACGTCTATAACAGTCTTGCCGCCTTTGCGGTTGCCGACCTTGTCGGAGCAGACTGTGAGAGGGTAGCGGCGTCTATCAGCAACTATGTTCTTAAAAACGGCAGACTTACCTGCTTTAAAGTGGGTTCTCGCCGCGGTGTTCTGCTTACCTCAAAGCACGAAAATTCCGTGAGCTACAATCAGTCCATAGAGCTTGCCCGCAGCACAAAAGAGCCCTCTACAGTGGTTATAATTGTAGATGCCATAAGCCGCAAGTATTTCACGGGTGAGATTTCATGGCTTTGGGATATAGATTTTGAAAAGCTTGACCACCCCAATATTACTAAAATTATTCTTGCAGGCAGATATGCCTATGACCTTGCAAACCGCTTTGAGTACACAAACATTCCGAGAGAGAGGATTAAACAGGTGTTTGATGTTTCGTCGCTTCACTCAGAGCTACTAAACGGCAGAGGAGACGTTATTGCGATAACTTGCTTCTCGGATAGGGACAAGCTTCTCTCAGGTGTGCAAACGGTGGCTCCCGAAGAATGTGGACTGCCCTTTTAAAAGAAAAGAGGAAACAAAATGAAAATAAAAATTCTTTCATTGTATCCCGACCTTATGAATTTATATGGCAGCAGCGGAAATATCCGTTGCGTTGCCCGTCATATTGAGGCGCTTGGTGTTGAAGTCGAGCTTGCAAACGCGAGCGCTTACGACGAAATCGACTTTACCGATGTAGACTTTGTTTATATGGGCGCGGGCACAGAGAGAAGCTTAGAGCGCGCTCTGCGCAGCTTTTTGCCCTTTAAGAGCGCATTTGAAAGCTATCTTGATGATGGCGGCTTGGCTCTTTTTTGCGGAAATAGCTTTGAAATGCTCGGTAAAAGGAAAACTCTTTTAGATGGGACACAAATAGAGTGCCTCGGTCTGTTTGATTATGAAACAGCCGCTAAGGAAAAGAGAATTGTCGTAGACACAGTATGCACCTGCGACTTTCTGAAGGCTTCCATTATCGGATTTATGAATAAGCAGAGCGAAACCACCCTTGTAGACACTCCACTCTTTAGGGTTAAGTCAGGGGCGGGAAATTCTCCTGACAGAAATGATGAGGGGGTTGTGCGCGGCGGTCTTTTTGCAACTCAGCTTTCAGGCCCCATATTAGTCAGAAATCCGCATCTGCGCGCCTATATTGAGCAGAAAATATATGAGAAAAAGGGATTTCCGCTTTTCCCAATCAGCTTTGCAAACGAAGAAAGCGCTTATAGCGTGAGCCTTGCGGGGCTTAAAAAGGACTAAGGCTTATTGCCTATTATGTTAAGGAGAAGGTGTATGAACACAAGGTCACAGGACAGGCTCTTTAAAATAGAGCGCCTTAAACAAATAGAGTGCTTTGTTCTTGATATGGACGGCACAATTTACCTCGGAAGTTCCCTTTTTCCGTTTACTAAAAGATTTCTTAAAACTGTGAAAAAGGCAGGCAAGCAATACCGCTTTTTCACTAACAACTCTTCAAGAAATGCTAAAATGTATGCAGAGAAGCTTAAAAAAATGGGCATTGACGGCATCGGTGATAACGACGTCGGAATTTCTAATGAGGTTGCAATCCGATATATAGAAAAAAACTATGACGAGCCGAGAGTTTTCGTTTTGGGAACACCTGCGCTTATAGAGAATTTCAAAGCACGCGGAATAAAAATTGACGAGGAAAATCCTAACCTTATGGTGCTTGGGTTTGACACCACCCTTCAATATGAGAGGCTTAACCGTTTTTGCCAGTTTGTGCGCGACGGTGTAGACTATATCGGCATAAACCCCGATTTGAACTGTCCGATAGAGAATGGGAAATTTATGCCTGACTGCGGCTCTATTGCAAAGCTTGTAGAAGCATCGACGGGAAGATACCCCGATTTTTTCGGCAAACCCTCTCCTTATACCCTTGAATTTATAAAGGAAGAAACGGGTCTTAGTGAGGAAAAAATTGCGTTTGTCGGGGACAGACTTTATACCGATATTGCGGTGACTGAGGGCAGCCGTGCATCCTCAATTTTCGTCTTAACAGGAGAGGGAACGCTCGACGAGGCTCTGAACGGAGAACATAAGCCCGATTTGATTATGCAGTCTTTAGACGAAATAACCGAGCTTTTAAAGGAAATTTACAACATATAAAAAAGAGGATAAGGCTCATAGAGCCTTATCCTCTTTTAAGGTTACGGGGAAAAACAATTCGCACTCGAGCTTTTCACCTAAAAACTTAGAGAGCAGCAGCGGATTTTTAATAAGCTGCTCTTTTTTTGCCTTTGTGAGAGTTTTAATGTAGTATTCAAGGCGGCTTGCAAGCTGCCTGCTATCACATTTAAAAGCACATTCAAAGCCTATGGGCTGGTGCGAAGAGGTGTATTTTGCACCCTTTCCGCTTTTTTCTCGGTGCTCATAAAGCCGCCTATTTAAGTCGGTGGTAATGCCTGTGTATAGGCTGCCGCCGCGGCAGCGCAGCAAGTAAATATAATAACAGTCTTGCATTTTTCGCCTCGTTAAGAAAGATTTGTAACTGTGCCGATAAAGGCGGGCATATCTGCCTGAGTGTCGTAAATAACATAAAGGAATGGTCTGTCTAAGGTAACCGATTTGCGCTCAGTATATGAGCCTCTTGTAGCAACTATAACTGTTGTGGCAGCGGCTTTGGTGCCGTGTCGGGTTAGCTTTATGCTTGTCTTGTGTTCTACCTGTGAAAGCAGAACCTGATCATCTGTCATATCGGAAAAGTCTGCCTCTGAGGTAAAGGCATCGGTTATACCCATTTTTTTAAGTGTCTCAATAAGCGGTGTGTCGCATTTTATTGAAAATTCGGGGATAGCAACAGAAACCTCTTGTCTTGCTGCATTTTCAATAAGTGTGGATATTTCATTTCCGCTGAGCGAGGAAACGAGAGAGCTAAGTGAGCTATCAGAGTCGGGCAGCAGTGCCGCAAAGGCAAAGCGTTCTCCTGCATAGGGCTTTACAAATCCGCTGAAGCCCTCTCCCGAAAGGTAAATATCCTCGGTAGAATAAAGGTAATTTACCTTTGCTTTTGAATTGTTTATGTTGTAAAAGCTGCCCTCTTTTACAGAGGTGTCTTTATATTCGGTTTTCCATTTTCCTTCAAAGAGAGTTGCGTTAACAAGCACCAAAAGGTCATCGGGCGTAAGGCGATTTAGGGCTCGGTCTATCTCTCCGTCAGTCTTGTCGCTAACCCACCGATTTATGTCATCGACCGTTGACATATTCATCGGAGCAGAAAAAATATCTGCGCCGAAATAATCGGCATTTGTCTTAAGAAAGCTATTTTTAACATCGCAGCTTGAATTGACCCAAACAGACTGCGAAAGAGAAAGTGTAGCATCATCTTTGGGCAGTGAGGAACGATAGCTTCGCAGATACTTGTTTAAGGTGTCGCGGTCAGTCCCAAAAGCCGCTTCTATTTGCGATAGGGTGTTTCCTGAAGCTCCGTTTGCCGCCATTGCAAGCGCGTACATAACAGAAGCGGGTGATATAAGTGTGTTTTCGCTGTCACTATATGCGTTTTTAAAAAGATTATAGGAAAAATCTGCGGCAGTTTTAG
>JAZOOR010000061.1:0-19691 GCA_045655125.1 Oscillospiraceae bacterium | reverse complement strand
CTTTGTGAGAACCTCAGCACCGTTTTCGGTGACTGCTATTGTGTTCTCAAAATGAGCAGAAATGCTTCCGCTTCTGGTCACAACAGTCCATCCGTCACTTAGCATACGAACTTCATGACCTTTTAAATTAATCATTGGCTCGATAGCAATGGTCATTCCCTTTTCTAAGCGAATTCCTCTGCCCGATTTTCCGTAGTTGGGGACATCAGGTCCCTGATGCAGCTGACTTCCGATGCCGTGACCGATAAACTCGCGCACAACACCGTAACCGTGTGACTCTGCAAGGGTCTGTATGGCGTGGCCGATGTCGCCGAGGCGAACACCGGGAGCAGCCATAGCCACCGCAGTGTCAAGGCACTGTCGCGTTACATCAAGCAGCTTCTGAGCCTCGGGGGAAATTTTGCCGACCGCAAAGGTGGCGGCATTGTCGCCGTGCCATCCATCGACCATAGCGCCGACATCAACACTGACAACATCTCCCTCTTTTAAAACTCTTTTGCCGGGAATTCCGTGAATAACCTCTTCATTGACCGAAAGACAGACCGAAGCGGGATATCCCGAGTAGCCTAAGAAGGACGGCTGTCCTCCGTTTGCTACAATGAAATCGTGAACGGCACGGTCTATCTCGCCGGTGGTGATACCGGGCTTAATCAGACCTCCCGCAAGCTCGAGAGCCTGTCGGGTAAGCCGTCCCGCAATTTTCATTTTTTCAATCTGGCTCGCTGATTTTAGCTCTATCACAGTGCTCACTCCTCTAATGCTGCCAGCGTGAGTTTAGAGGTTTCCTCTATCTCCTGCTGACCTTCAATAACGACGAGCTTACCTCTGCTTTTATAAAAGCTAATAAGCGGCTCGGTTTGCTTATGGTAAACCCTGAGCCTTTCCAAAACCGTTTCAGGCTGATCATCCTCACGGCAAATGAGTTCTGCGCCGCATTTGTCACAGGTTTTTCCATCAGCCGACGGCTTGTGTGCTATATGATAGCTTGCCGCGCAGTTTTTACATATGCGACGGCCCGAAAGACGCTCGCAAATCTCCTTGTCGGCAACCTCAATATCGAGAACCTTGTCGATATTTACATTCATTTGATCGAGGGCCTCTGCCTGAGCGACTGTTCGGGGAAATCCGTCAAGAACAAAACCATTCTTGCAGTCATCTCTTGAAAGACGCTCTTTTACAATGTCGATAACAACATCATCAGGCACAAGAGCGCCCTCGTCAAGATATTTTTTTGCTTTTAACCCAAGCTCGGTTTGATTGCTCAGCGCCTCGCGGATTATATTACCTGTGCTGACAGCGGGAATAGAGAGATGCGAGCAGATAACCTCTGCCTGCGTTCCCTTTCCTGCGCCAGGAGCTCCGAGAAGAATTAAATTCATTTTGATTCACCTTATTCAAGGAATCCTTTATAGTGCCGCATCATCATCTGGGATTCAAGAGTTCTAACTGTTTCAAGTGCAACACCGACAACGATGAGTACGGTTGTACCGCCGAGAGCGATGTTCATCTTTGTAGCTGCCTGCAATGCAATAGGCATTACTGCAACAAAACCTAAGAAGAGAGCGCCAATCAGAATGATTTTGCTCAGAACCTTCATGATATAATCCGAAGTGGGCTGACCTGCGCGGTAGCCGGGGATGGCGCCGTTATTTCTCTTGAGATTATTGGCCATCTCGATGGGATTATACTGGATTGAAACATAGAAATAGTTAAACAGAATGATGAAGATAAAGTATACAACTGCGTAGAGAGCAGAGTTGTAATTAAATATCGTCACAAAAGATGCCCAGAAGCCTTCAGTTACATTGAAGAAGGAAACAAGAATACCGGGTAAGCTTACAATGGAGCTGGCGAAGATGATAGGCATAACACCGCTCATATTTACCTTGATGGGAATATAAGAGCTTTGTCCGCCGTACTGTTTTCTGCCAACAACACGCTTTGCATACTGAACGGGAATTCTTCTTTCAGCATCAGACATTAAAACGATAAATCCAACAACTACAACCGCAAGAACTGCTATAACGGGAGCAAGAATCTTATTGGTGATTCCCTCGCTCATAAAGTTCTTAAAGAGGTCTCCTGCTGCGGTGGGCAGCTGGGAAACTATACCTGCAAAGAGGATAATGGAAATACCATTTCCAATACCCTTTTTGTTGATAAGCTCTCCGAGCCATACGATAATCGAAGCGCCCGCAACAAATGCAAGGATGATTGCGATTGCCGCAAACCAGCCGTAAAATCCGCTGGTGATAGCAACAATTTTGTAGTTCTTGAGTGTAAAGTAGTAACCAATAGCCATCATGAGAGCTAAGAACAGGGTTACTCCGCGGGTAAATTTGCCAATCTTGCGGCGCCCCTCTTCACCTTCATCCTTTGACCAGCGCTGCAAAGCAGGAATTGCAATAGCAAGCAGCTGAACAATGATGGATGCATTGATGTAGGGCTGAATTGACAGCGCAAAAAGTGTCGCCTGTGAGAAGGAGTTACCTGTCAGCATATTCATATATCCAAACAGGTTTCCGCTTGTATTAAGCGACTCGGCAAATTCTGAAAGGTGAGTCATATCCAGAAAAGGAACAGGAATCACAGATCCAACTCTGAATATGAAAACGATAAGCAATGTGTAAAGTAGTTTCTTTCTCAGATCGATGATTTTCCATGCGTTTCTAAGTATCTGAAGCATACTTTACACCTCCTCGGCCTTTCCTCCGGCCTTCTCAATCTTCTCTTTAGCAGCACTTGAGAAAGCAGTTACCTTAACAGTAAGGTTTTTAGTAAGCTCTCCTCTGCCGAGAATCTTGATACCGTCAAGTGTCTTCTTAACAAGGCCCGCTTTTACGATTGCAGCCTCGTCTACAACGCTGCCGTCCTCAAAACGATTGAGTGCGTCAACATTAATACCGACATACTTGGTAGCGAAAATGTTATTGAAACCTCTCTTAGGAACACGTCTTGCGAGAGGCATCTGGCCGCCTTCAAATCCGGGGCGAACACCGCCGCCGCTTCTGGCTTTCTGGCCTTTGTGACCTTTACCGGCGGTTTTACCGTTTCCGCTTGCAGCGCCTCTACCCTTACGGTAAGCATCGCGGCGGGAACCCTCAGCCGGTGATAATTCAAACAGTTTCATTTCGGTCGCACCTCCTTAAAGCTTTAAGCTTTTACTACCTCTACGAGGTGGGAAATTTTTCTGATCTTGCCCTGTGTAGGCTGATTGTCGGGCTGGACCGTCTCGTCACCGATCTTTTTAAGACCGAGGGCATATGCGGTTGCAATCTGATCTTCTTTGCAGCCGATCAGGCTCTTTTTAAGAGTGATTTTAACCTTATCCATTTCTTAGCCCTCCTTAACCTACCATGACTTCTTTAACGCTTTTTCCGCGAATTTCAGCGACCTGCTGGGCATCTCTTAAAGAAGCTAAGCCCTGGATGGTAGCTCTGACCACATTGCACGGATTGTTGCTGCGGAGCGATTTGGTACGGATATCTCTGATACCTGCAATTTCAACAACTGCACGTACAGGACCGCCGGCGATAACACCGGTACCGGGAGCAGCGGGTTTCATAAGAACTCTGCCTGCGCCGTATGCTCCGATTACCTCGTGGGGAATAGATGTTCCCTTGAGGGAAACTTTAACTAAATTTTTCTTCGCGTCCTCAATACCCTTGCGGATAGCATCAGGTACTTCTCCTGCCTTGCCTAAGCCGAAGCCTACGGTTCCTTGTCCGTCGCCTACGACTACCAGAGCAGCGAATTTGAAAATTCTACCACCCTTGACAGTTTTTGATACGCGGTTAATGGCAACTACTTTTTCTTGCAGTTCCATATTCGATGCATCAATTAAGCTCACAAGTAAAACCTCCTCTTAGAATTTGAGGCCGCCCTCACGGGCACCTTCGGCTAATTCTTTCACGCGACCGTGATAGATATATCCGCCTCTGTCAAAAACAACGTTTTCGATGCCCTTTTCAAGAGCACGCTTAGCGATAGTCTCGCCAACCTTCTTAGCAGCCTCTTTGTTTCCGCCGTATGCGCCAAAATCCTTTTCGACAGTGGAAGCGGAAGCAAGAGTTACTCCGTTTACGTCGTCAATGATCTGCACATAAATGTGCTTGGCGGAGCGAAAAACATCAAGACGGGGGCACTCAGGTGTACCGCTGATTTTAGAGCGGACACGAGCGTGTCTCTTAAGCCTTGCTTTATTGCTATCAGGCTTTGTAATCATATCTTGTCACTCCTTACTTATTTCTTGGCGCCTTTACCGGCTTTTCCTTCTTTACGACGGATAACCTCATCGGCATACTTTACACCCTTGCCCTTATAAGGCTCAGGCAGTCTCTTCTCACGAACCTCAGCAGCAAACTGTCCGACCTTTTGCTTATCGGGGCCGCTGATGATGATCTGGTTGGGGTTAGGAACCTCGATGGAGATACCCTCGATCTCGCTTACGATAACCTGGTGTGAATAACCTAAGTTCATAACAAGATCCTTGCCCTGCTTTGCAGCTCTGTAGCCAACACCGTTAACCTCTAAGGTTTTGGAGAAACCGTTGGTAACTCCCTCTACCATATTGGCAACGAGGCTACGAGTCAGACCGTGGAGAGATTTGTGTTCTTTTGCTTCACTGGGGCGAGTTACAGTAATAGCACTGCCCTCAACCGCAATGACCATATCCTTATGAAATTCCTGTGTAAGAGTTCCCTTAGGACCCTTTACGGTAAGAGTGTTTCCTTCGAGTTTTACGTCAACTCCGGCGGGAATTTCAACAGGCAGTCTTCCTATTCTTGACATATCTGTTTACCCCCTTACCATACAAATGCCAGAACTTCGCCGCCGACATTCTCTTTACGAGCCTTCTTGTCGGTCATAACGCCCTTGCTTGTAGAAACAATGGCGATACCAAGGCCTTTCATAACCTTGGGCATATCCTCGCAGCCTGCATAAATTCTCAGGCCGGGTTTGGAAACCTTGCGAAGACCGGTGATGATCTGAGTCTTGTTAGGACCATATTTTAAAGTAATTTTAATGATACCCTGCTTGCCGTCCTCGATAACCTCGAAGTCTTTGATATAGCCTTCATCAAGCAATATCTGAGCTATCGACTTTTTCATGTTGGACGCAGGTACCTCTACTGTGTCATGCTTAGCAGTATTCGCATTACGAATACGTGTCAGCATATCAGCTATTGTATCAGTGATTTGCATAGCGTCAACCTCCTTTGCTTGTGCTTACCAGCTGGCTTTTTTGACTCCGGGGATTTCTCCCTTGTAGGCGAGTTCTCTGAAGCAGATTCTGCAGATTCCGTACTTACGGAGATAACCGTGGGGTCTTCCGCAGATTTTGCACCGATTATATGCTCTTACGGAGAATTTCGGTGTCCTCTGCTGTTTAATTTTCATTGATGTTTTGGCCACTTAAAATCCCTCCTTACTTTGCAAACGGTGCGCCCATGAGCGAAAGCAGCTCACGTGCTTCTTCGTCTGTCTTGGCAGTGGTGATGAAGCAGATGTCCATACCTCTTACCTTGTCAATCTTGTCATACTCAATTTCAGGGAAAATGAGCTGCTCTTTAACACCCATAGAGTAGTTACCGCGACCGTCAAAAGAGTTGGCGTTAATTCCGCGGAAGTCTCTTACTCGGGGGAGAGCTAAGGAGAAGAGTCTGTCGATGAACTCGTACATTCTCTCGCCTCTTAATGTTACCTTTGCTCCGAGGACCATGCCCTCTCTGAGCTTAAAGTTTGCGACGGATTTTCTGGCTCTGCACAGAACAGGCTTCTGTCCGGTGATTTTGGTCAGATCTCCGACGATTGCGTCAACGATTTTGGCATTATCCTTTGCCTCGCCGCTGCTGATGCTAACAACGACCTTTTCAAGCTTGGGAATCTGCATGACGCTCTTGTAGCCGAACTTTTTCATCAGCTGGGGTGCGATATCATTCTGATATGCTTCCTGTAATCTTGCCATGATAATTCCTCCTCACTTAAAATGTTTTGCCGCAGTGCTTGCAAAGGCGAACAGTCTTGCCGTCCTTATCCTTAGCGTGAGCGACTCTGGTAGGTTTGCTGCACTTGGGGCAAACAAGCATAACCTTGCTTGCATACATGGGGGCCTCAGCCTTTACAATGCCGCCCTGCTCGCCCATTCTGCGGGGTTTGACGTGCTTGGTTACGAGGTTAAGACCTTCAACGATAACCTTGCTCTCTTTAGGGCTAACCTCAAGGACCTTGCCCTTCTTGCCCTTGTCATCACCCGAGGTGATATAGACGGTATCGCCTGTTTTAACGTGAATTTTATTCATTTGCCGACACCTCCGAATTAAAGTACTTCGGGAGCCAGAGAGAGAATCTTAAGATAATCGTGATCTCTGAGCTCTCTTGCTACTGGTCCAAAAATACGTGTACCTCTGGGGTTTTTATCTTCTCTGATAATAACAGCAGCATTTTCATCAAATCTGATGTAGGTGCCGTCATCTCTGCGGACGCCTTTTGCAGAACGTACAATAACAGCTCTGACAACGTCGCCCTTCTTTACAACTCCACCGGGAGCTGCTTTTTTAACCGATGCCACAATGACATCTCCAATATTGGCGTACCTCCTGCGGGAACCGCCGAGCACACGGATGCACATAAGCTCCTTTGCGCCGGTGTTATCGGCTACCTTGAGGTGGGTTTGCATCTGAATCATGATGCTTTCCTCCTTAATGTCCTGTAAGACCCTCTTATAAAGCTTGGAAGCGGCAACGCCTTACCGCCTTTACACCTTAAAGGCTGCCTTACGGCCTGATTTTTAATAATTTATTTTGCTTTTTCAATAATCTGGATGACTCTCCATCTCTTATCCTTAGAGAGAGGGCGGGTTTCCATGATTTCTACCTTATCGCCTACACCGCAAGCGTTCTGCTCGTCGTGAGCCTTGAATTTAACGGTGCGTTTGATAATCTTTTTGTAAAGCGGGTGGCGGACATTGTCCTCGATTGCAACAACAACGGTTTTGTCCATCTTGTCGCTAACGACCTTGCCTACTCTTGTTTTTCTTAAAGTTCTTTCAGCCATGGTTTATATCCTCCTTCCGCTTACTGTGCATCGCTCAGCTGTTTTTCTCTGATGATGGTCATAACTCTTGCTATGTCCTTCTTAACAGAGTGAATCCTCATGGGATTGTCAAGCTGATTGATGGCGTGCTGGAAACGAAGATTGAAGAGCTCATCTTTGAGTTCTTTTAAAAGCTGTGTAAGCTCAAGCTCGTTTTTATCGCGCAGTTCTGCGGTTTTCATTACTCCTCAACCTCCTGTTCCTTTTTAACAAATTTACATTTGATGGGGAGCTTGTGCATAGCAAGACGAAGAGCTTCTCTCGCAACGTCCTCAGCAACTCCACCAATTTCGAACATAACTCTGCCGGGCTTAACGACAGCTACCCAATACTCAGGGCTACCTTTACCGGAACCCATTCGGGTTTCAGCAGGCTTCTCGGTAATGGGCTTGTCAGGGAATATCTTAATCCAAACCTGACCGCCTCTTTTGATATAACGGGTCATAGCGATACGGGCAGCCTCAATCTGATTGGAGGTTATCCAAGCAGGCTCAAGCGCCTGAATACCGAAATCTCCGTAAGTCACCTTGTTACCGCGGGTAGCAGCACCTTTCATGCGGCCTCTGTGAACTCTTCTGTATTTAACTCTTTTAGGCAGAAGCATTACTTGCTACCTCCTTCCTTTCGAGTGTTCTTAGCGTTAGCAAGAACCTCTCCGGTGTAAACCCAGACTTTAACGCCGATGCGGCCGTAAGTAGTGGCAGCCTCAGCAAAACCGTAGTCAATGTCAGCACGGATGGTCTGGAGGGGAATGGTTCCCTCGTGATACTGCTCGGTACGAGCAATTTCAGCTCCGCCAAGTCTACCCGAAACGCTGACCTTAATTCCCTTTGCGCCGAGCTTCATGGCTCTTCCGATTGCCATTTTCATAGCTCTACGGAAAGAAGCACGCTTCTCAAGCTGAGCAGCAACGCTCTCAGCAACCAACTGTGCATTGAGGTCCATATTCTTGACTTCGGTTACTTTAATGTCAACATTCTTGCCGAGCATCTTAGCTAAGTCTAAACGAAGCTTCTCGATCTCAGCGCCGCCCTTACCAATGATGATACCGGGCTTTGCGCAGTAAATGTTAACTCTTACGAGAGAATCAACTCTCTCAATTTCGATACGGGGAACGCCCGCATCGTAGCATCTCTTTTTGAGATATTTTCTCAGTTTGTAGTCCTCAACAAGGGTGTCTCCGAAGGCTGCGTCAGATGCATACCAACGGGAATCCCAATCCTTGATGACACCGACTCTGAGTCCGTGGGGATTAACTTTCTGGCCCATAGTTTGCCTCCTATTCTTTCTCCTTCAGAACGAGGGTGATGTGTGATGATCTTTTGAGTACTCTGAATGCTCTGCCCTGTGCACGGGGTCTGATGCGCTTCATAATCGGTCCGGGGCAAACAAAGCATTCTGAAACATAGAGCTTTGTTTTGTCCATATTGTGATTATTTTCCGCGTTAGCGATGGCCGATTTCAGGAGCTTTACAAGCAGTTCCGACGCAGCCTTGGGTGTGTGTTTCAGAATAGCCATTGCCTTGTCAGCAGGCTGATTTCTGATAAGATCGAGAACGATCTGCACCTTTCTCGGCGAAATGCGAGCATATCTAAGGTAAGCTTTTGCTTCCATTTTGTATTATCCTCCTTCCGGCCTAATTACTGTTTGAAGTTTTAGTTCCCGAGTGACCCTTAAAGGTTCTTGTGGGAGCAAACTCGCCAAGCTTGTGGCCAACCATATCCTCCGTGACATATACGGGAACATGCTTGCGACCGTCATGAACGGCGATAGTGTGTCCAACAAATTCGGGGAAAATGGTGGAAGCTCTGTCCCAGGTTTTGAGAACGCGCTTCTCACCTGCTTCGTTCATAGCAACAATTCTTTTATAAAGTGCCTCTTGTACGTAAGGGCCCTTCTTAACACTTCTTCCCATTTAAATGCCTCCTTTCAGCTTACTTGCCGTTGCGGCGTTTTACGATGAGCTTATCGGAGCTCTTGTGCTTAGCTCTGGTCTTGTATCCAAGAGCAGGCTTGCCCCAAGGAGTAACAGGTCCGGGTCTACCGATGGGGGATTTACCCTCACCACCACCGTGGGGGTGGTCACAGGGGTTCATAACAGAACCTCTGACAGTCGGGCGCCAACCCATGTGGCGTTTTCTACCGGCCTTACCGATGCTGACATTCTCGTGGTCGATGTTACCGACCTGTCCGATGGTTGCCATTCCCTCAACAGGAACGTTTCTAAGCTCGCCGGAAGGCAGACGGATGAGTGCGTAAACACCCTCTTTTGCCATCAGCTGTGCCATGATACCGGCACTTCTTGCAAGCTGAGCGCCCTTGCCGGGATAAAGCTCAATGTTGTGAATGAAGGTACCAACGGGGATGCTCTGAAGAGGAAGAGCGTTACCGGGCTTAATATCTGCCTCGGGGCCGGAAACAACAGTGTCACCGACTTTAAGGCCTACGGGAGCCAGGATGTATCTTCTCTCTTTGTCCTCATATTCGAGGAGCGCAATGTGTGCGCTGCGGTTAGGATCGTATTCAAGTGAAAGAACGGTTGCAGGAATTCCTGTCTTGTCTCTCTTGAAATCGATAATTCTGAATTTTCTCTTGTTTGCTCCGCCGCGGTGTCTTACGGTGATACGGCCGTAGCTGTTTCTACCGTTTACCTTGTCAGTTTTAGCAATCAGGGATTTTTCAGGACCTTTCTTGGAAAGCTGGCTGAAATCGGTGACTGTCATCTGACGTCTGGCGGGAGTAGTAGGCTTATAGCTCTTAATTGCCATTTTTGTTTCACTCTCCTGTTCGGCTTTGCGGGCTTAGGCAATGGCCCATAAACTGCCGTTTTTTAATTGTTTGGAATTAGGCGAGGTTATCGAAGAACTCGATGGACTTGGAATTCTCGGTAACAGTAACAATAGCCTTTTTCCAGTCAGGACGATAGCCTTCGTTTCTGCCCATTCTCTTGAGTTTGCCCTTGCAATTCATAATGCTTACCTTTTTAACGGTAACTCCGGGGAAGATTTCCTCGCAAGCTCTCTTAACGTCAATCTTGGTAGCGTCGGTTGCAACAGCAAAGGTGTATTTTTTGGAAGCCAGACCCGAAACCGAAGCTTCAGTAATGATAGGCTTTAAAATGATGTCGCGGGCTGTTTTCATTTATCATACACCTCCTCGATTTTAAGAACTGCATCCTTAGCAAGAATGAGTTTGTCGTGATTTAAGATGTCATAGGTGCTGATGGTGTTGTAAAGAGCGGTGGTAACACCGGGGATGTTAGCTGCGCTCTTAATAACAGCATTGTCAACAGCAGGCATAACGATGAGAGCCTTTTTGTCTGCACCGAGAGCCTTAAGCATCTCAACCATCTTCTTGGTTTTGATTTCCTCGAAGGAAATCTTGTCAACAACTATAAGATCCTTATCAAGCACCTTGCTGGACAGAGCCGAGAGAAGTGCAAGCTTTCTGACCTTCTTGTTGAGAGAGTATCTGTAATCGCGGGGCTTGGGTCCGAGAGCGATACCGCCGTGTCTCCACTGGGGAGCGCGGATAGAGCCCTGACGTGCGTGACCTGTACCCTTCTGTCTCCAGGGCTTGCGTCCGCCGCCTGCTACCTCAGTTCTGGTGAGGGTGGACTGTGTTCCCTGTCTCTGGTTGGCGAGGTAATTTACAACTGCCTCATGCATAACAGCGGTGTTGGGTTCGATACCAAACACAGCCTTGGACAGTCTCATTTTGGAAACCTCTGCGCCTGCCATATCAAAAACTTTAACCTGTGGCATTGTGCTTCCTCCTTCCCTTACGCCTTAACGCTGTCGGAGATGCAAACGATTCCATTCTTGGGACCGGGGATAGCACCCTTCAGCGCGATGAGATTGTTTTCAACATCAACTTTAACAACTTCAAGATTCTGGACAGTAACTCTGTTGGCACCCATGTGACCGGGGAGCTTCTTGCCCTTCATAACTCTTGAAGGATCGGAGCAAGCACCGTTGGAACCGGCGTGACGGTGAACAGGGCCTGTACCGTGAGTTTCCTTAAGTCTTGCAAAACCGTGTCTTTTGATAACGCCTGCGTAGCCTTTACCTTTGCTGGTTCCGACTACATCAACCTTATCGCCGATAACAAAGGTGTCAGCCTTAATGATGTCACCTACGTTTACAGCCTCACAGTTTTCAAAACGGAATTCTCTGAGTGTTTTCTTGTTTGCGACATTTGCTTTTGCAAAGTGTCCTTTTCTGGGACGGTTGACATTTTTTTCCTTAGCATCGCCAAAACCGAACTGCACAGCTTCATAACCGTCGTTTTCGATTGTTTTTTTCATGACGACAACACAGGGGCCTGCTTCTACAACAGTAACAGGAACTACCTTGCCCTTTTCATCAAAGAGCTGTGTCATACCGACCTTTTTGCCGATAATCGCTTTCTGCATTTTTTCTACCTCCAAAATTGGTTATTGGTTGACCCTCTCGGGCCAACATGACCTGCTCACCGAAACTTAGTATTTAATTTCGATGTCCACACCTGCAGGTAGCTGGAGCTTGGTCAGTGCGTCAACCACGTCGTTAGACGGGCGGACAACATCGATCAGTCTCTTGTGTGTTCTCATCTCAAACTGCTCACGGCTGTCCTTATACTTATGAACAGCGCGGAGAATGGTTACGATCTCTTTCTCAGTAGGAAGAGGAATCGGTCCTGAAACCTTTGCGCCAGCTTTTCTTGCTGTCTCAACGATCTTCTCTGCCGACTGATCAACTAACTGATGATCATAGCCCTTGAGTCTGATTCTGATTTTCTGAGTAACTGCCACTTAAATCGCCTCCCTTTAGTTTTCGGGGCAACGGTTATCAATTTTCCGTGGGTTTGGGTTCATTTTGTCTGTAAATCCGCTGTTTTATTTTTCCACGCACCCGTGCGTTTCGCTTTTGGGCAATGAAAAACCGAAAAACTTGCAACCCCAAGTTTTCCGGACAAAACAACATTTCTACCAAGGCTTACGGGCGCACTATGCCATAATAGGCACAATACGGCAGCCCTCGCCTCTCACAGAACCTGTGTCGGTATTGATGTCGCCCGGTTTAAAATCGGACATACTCGGCGGAAATTACCTGCCATACCGGCAGCAACCTCCCGCTTCAACGCATATCTTGTGCAGTCTCGCCTAACTATTATATATGATGTCAAATAAAATTGCAAGCTTTTTTTTAGAAAATTACGAAAAATTTTTAAGAAAAATTTGTGCATAATGCATAATAAGTTTTTCTTTTTTTATTAAAGGAGCGTTTTCCTTGACTTTTAACTGCTCCGTGATATAATTTAAAAGGTATACGGACATCTTATTTCCGACCACTATCCCATTATTGTTAAGCCACCGCTTAAACAAATCCTAAAAGGAGAAAACAAAATGAAAACAGTTTACAATTTTAACAAAACCGAGGGCATAAGCGAAGATTTTGAGTACGCTCTTTCCCCCGCTCAGAAAGAGTGTCCCAAATTCCGCCTTTATGACGATTTTATCGGAAACTATGATATGGGCGATACATCCGAAAAAGGTTGCGTCCACGATTATGACTACATAAGCCTTGTCAGCCGCAAAAAGTATAGGGACGGAGTCAAGTTTACCCTAAAATGCTCTTTTGAGAAGTTCGGCGCACCTCTCCTCGTTCTTTGTAACGACCTTTCCGACAGACCCGACGGCGTCAAGGAGTACGGACTGCACTTTGAGGTGGTTGCATTCGAGCGCGGCTGCAATATCTGGCACATTATTCCGTTTCCCGAGAAGGTCGAGCGTCCTATAAAAGTCCTCAAAACCGGTTTTGCCGAGTTTAAGCTTGAGGGCGGCGAAATGATAGAGCTTACCTGCGAGGTTAAGGGCAAGTTCCTGCATATAAATGTTAATGGAAATGAATTTATCTGCGGCGACCCTATGATTTCAGAGGAATTCCACATCGGATTTACTGCTTGCGAGGGCAGAAATAACATTTACAGCCTCACCATCGAGGAATAATAAAAAACTGCGGCAAGAAATTTTCTTGCCGCGGCTTTTTCTTTAAAAAGCAAAAGAGCACAGAAATCTCTGTGCTCTTTTTATTTAAGCTAAACTTATTTGAGTTCAACCTTTGCGCCAGCCTCTTCGAGCTTGGTTTTGATTTCCTCAGCCTCTGCCTTAGCAGCGCCCTCTTTGAGAGCCTTAGGAGCGGACTCAACGAGCTCTTTGGACTCTTTAAGTCCAAGACCGGTGATCTCTTTAACAGCCTTAATAACTGCCATTTTGTTGTCGCCAACTTCAGCGAGAACAACGTCGAAGGAATCCTTCTCAGCTGCAGCAGCTTCGCCACCTGCAGCGGGAGCAGCAACAACAGCAGCTGCTGCGGAAACGCCGAACTCCTCTTCGAGTGCTTTTACGAGCTCATTGAGCTCAAGAACGGTAAGGGCTTTGATCTCTTCGATCATTGCCAGAATTTTCTCTGATGCCATGATAATTTTCCTCCATTTTGTTTTTTGTTTTTAGTTCCCGACTATGCGGGTTTAGTATTTTGCGCCTGCATTATGCGGCACGTGAAAAAAGGGTATACTGATTAAAATTACGCAGACTGCTTTTGTGCAACCTGGTCGAGTACCATTGCAAGACCCGCAATGGGAGAATTGAGGCTTCCGAGCATTTTTGCAATAAGAACCTCTTTGGGGGGGATATCTGCAATCTCTTTAACGGTTGCGGCGTCGATGGCTTTGCCATCCATAAAGCCCGCTTTAACCGAGAAAACATCACCCTCGATTTCCTTAGCATATTTGCAAAGGATTCTTGCAGCAGCCATAGGATCCTCGTGGCTGATAGCGAGAGCGGTGGTACCGTTAAGCTGCTCATCAAGCTCAGTCATCTCAAGAGCATTGAAAGCAAAGCGGAGCATTGTGTTTTTTACAACAGTATACTCAACACCGGCTTCTCTCAGCTCACGACGAAGTCTTGTATCGTCAGCAACATTGATACCAATGTAGTTAACAAGAACACCTGCGGGAGCTGACTTAATCTTTTCAGTAAGATCAGCTACGAGCTGCTGTTTTGCTAAAAGTACCTTTTCACTGGGCATTTAATTCACCTCCGAAAATACAATTCAAAAAAGCTCTTCCCGCGCCGCGGAAAGAGCTTTTACATACGCAAGTCTAAAAGACCGTGATGTATCTCCTCCTCGGCTGGCGGGCATTGCCCTTTAAGCACAATATAATGCACCTGCTGTCTTTGGAATTGACAACAACAATATTATACCTGATTTTTCAGGTTTGTCAAGCCCCAAAATGAGCCTATGATTTACGCACCGTACTTTGCAGTGCTGATGCGGATACCAGGTCCCATAGTGGTGGAGATAACGCAGGACTTGATGTACTGACCCTTTGCAGCAGCAGGCTTTGCTTTGACAACTGCGCCGATGAGCGCATCAAAGTTCTCGGTAAGCTTTTCAGCTCCGAAAGAAGCCTTGCCGATGGGGCAGTGAATGATGTTGGTTTTGTCAAGGCGGTACTCAATCTTACCTGCTTTTGCCTCGGCAACAGCCTTAGCAACGTCCATAGTAACAGTTCCTGCCTTGGGGTTAGGCATAAGTCCGCGAGGACCTAAAACCTTACCGAGTCTACCAACAAGACCCATCATATCGGGTGTTGCGATAACAACATCGAAATCCATATAGTTTTCAGACTGGATCTTCTGAACCAGCTCCTCAGCACCTACGATCTCAGCGCCTGCTTCCTCTGCAGCCTTTGCATTGTCGCCTTTAGCGAAAACGCAAACACGAACATTTTTACCTGTTCCGTTGGGCAGTACAATAGCGCCACGAACCTGCTGATCGGCGTGACGGGAGTCAACACCGAGGCGAATGTGAAGTTCAACCGTCTCATCAAACTTTGCCTTAGCGGTCTGTACGCAAAGAGCAAAAGCCTCAGCAGTGTCATACTGCTTGGAACGGTCTAAAATTTTCTGACTATCTTGATAATTTTTACCGTGTTTCATCTTTCGTTCCTCCCTAATTGAGTGGTAATTAACGGAATTTTCCTCCCACCCGGGAGCATCAGTCTACAACCTCGATTCCCATGCTGCGGGCAGTACCGGCTACCATGCTCATGGCAGACTCGACATTAGCCGCATTGAGATCGGGCATTTTCTGTTCAGCGATTTTTCTGACCTGCTCCTTGGTGATTTTAGCTACCTTAGTGGTGTTGGGCTTACCCGAGCCACTTTCAATACCGCAAGCTTTCTTAATAAGAACAGCAGCCGGCGGGGTTTTGGTAACAAAGCTGAAAGAACGGTCTGCATACACAGTGATAACAACAGGAATGATAAGACCTGCGTCATTCTTAGTACGCTCGTTGAAATCTTTCGTAAAAGCCATAATGTTTACGCCGTGCTGACCGAGGGCCGGTCCAACCGGCGGCGCCGGAGTAGCTTTACCGGCGGGGATCTGGAGCTTTATGAGCCCCACTACCTTCTGAGCCATTTTTTTGCACCTCCAAAAAGTGGTAAATCGAAGCAGTTAAAAGAAAATTTCTGCCTCTCCCACAATGCTCTCTCATTAGAAAGAGCCAAACACAGAAATCTCTGTGTTATTTAACAAGTACCGCCTGACCTAACTCAACTTCAGCAGGTGTGCTCCTACCGAACATCGAAACTATAACCTTAACGACGTTGTTATCTACGTCGATAGATTCAACAGTTCCGGTGAAGCCTTCAAGCGCTCCGCCAACAATCTGAACGGTGTCTCCGACAGAGTAATTGACTTCGACCTGTTTTTTCTCCACACCCAAATTTGCAACTTCCTGCTCAGTAAGCGGAATGGGCTTGGTTGCGGAACCGACAAATCCTGTAACGCCGCGAGTGTTGCGGACAATGTACCACGATTCATCGGACATAATCATTTTTACAAAGACATAGCCCGGAAACAGTTTCCGTTCTACCTCTTTCTGCTTGTCATCCTTTCCAACCTCAACAACAGTTTCGGTAGGAACGCGCACCTCACAGATACGATCCTGAAGATGACGGGACTCGATGGTTTGTTCGAGTGTAGTCATAACCTTATTCTCATATCCTGAATAGGTGTGGACGACATACCATTTTGCCTCTTCAGCCATCTCAAATCATTCCTTTCTACGCTAAATGCAAAACCGCTTTAAGCGTTTCCGAGGAACCACTGGACAAGCGCTGCGAGACCTAAGTCTATACCCCAGATGAACACGCCGACAACAATGATTGCTGCGATAACAACAATGGTGTTGTTGATGACCTGCTTCTTAGAGGGCCAGACGATTTTTTTGAACTCGCCCTTAAGGTCGCGGAAATACTTTGCGAAAGAATTTTCTTTCTTAGGCTTTTTTTCTTTCTTGGACTTTTTTTCAGGAGCTTCGTTCAGGGTAGCCTTGATAGCATCTTCTGCCATGTCAAATGCCCGCCTTTCTTACTTGGTCTCTCTGTGAAGAGTGTGCTTCCTGCAGAATCTGCAATACTTGTTCATTTCGAGTCTGTCAGGATCATTCTTCTTGTTTTTTACGGTGTTGTAATTGCGCTGTTTGCACTCTGTGCAAGCTAAAGTAACACTAACTCGCATATCGGCACCTCCTACAATTTCGGATAAATTTTGCCTCCCTCATAACGGGCAAATTTTCGCACAAAAAATAAAACCTCGTCAGAGGTACAACTATGATACCACAAACGAGGAAAGGTTGTCAACACTTTTTTAAAACTTTTTTTGCCCGATTTTTAAGGCTCTAAGCCGTATCCGCAACATCTTGGAGCGCCGCCCCTCAGAGCACCCCCACACGCCCAACATTTAGTCGCAGCTTTTTTTATTTTCGCGGGAGCGAAGCCACAAGAAGAGATACCAAAGCACCTCAAGCACCTGCAAGGCCGCCGCAATGGCGAATACATATTTCATACCAATTAGCGGAATGTACCAGAATGTGCCGAAGGTTACCGACCATATGAGCAGCGCCACCGAAAGCCCGCTCGCAAGCTTTGAAAACCACAGCATTGTGAATACCGTGAGCACAATGGCAGAAACGGGGATGGCGCAGTAATACACAAGGCCGAGATAAAAGGGGTCAATCCCCACAAGCCCTAAAACAAAGAACACAACGCTCGCAAACAAAAGCACAAGCCCTACCGCCATAGCAGTTATGATTATTTTAGAGCGCTTTGAAAGCGGAGCTACCTCCTGCCTTACTGTTTTTATTTTATCGGCATCCTCAGAGAGAAAATCCGAGGCTGACACACCGAGTATCTCCGCCATATTATTTAAAACCAAAAGGTCGGGCAGGCCTTCCGCCCGCTCCCACTTGGAAACCGATTTGTCGGAATAGTTGAGCTTTTCTGCAAGCTCACCCTGTGTAAGACCGCTCTTTTTTCTCAGCGCCGCAATATTCTTGGCAACAAGGTTTTTGATTTCCTGCTCACTCTTAGGCATGCTATTCCTCCTCCCAATTTTTGTTTCTTCCTTATTATATATAATGGTACTTTTACATTTCTTCCTTATTATATAGGAAAACTCTGTAAAAATCAAGTCCCTCAAAAAACGTACTCTACCGTGAGTAGAGTCTTAAAAACATCCTTAAATTCTTGACAAACACGCAGATATGGCTTTATAATAATAGCAACGTCCTTGTCAGAGCGCAAGGGCGCCTTTGTTTTTCACAATAAGGAGTTTTATTATGGATTATAAGGCAGCAATTTTTGATTTTGACGGCACAATAGCCGACTCTATGTCTATGTGGGCAGACTTTGCCGCTCGTTTTATAACCCACCTCGGCGGAACTCCTCGCGACGGAGTGAGCAAAACAGTAAACTCAATGAGCGTTGCCGAGGCGGAGGTTTATATAAGGCAGGAGTATTTCCCTCACTACACCGCAGAAGAGATGCACAAGGCTACCGAGCTTTTTGTGCTTGACCGCTACACAAAAGGCTTTGAGCCAAAGGAGGGCATAGCCGAGTTTGTAAAAGAGCTGCACTCGCGGGGCATTTCGATGGCAATTGCAACAGCAACCGACCGCGAGCCTGTTTCGATAGCACTCTCCAAGCTCGGTCTTGCACCATATTTTGAATATATTGTTACCTGCACCGATGCGGGTGTGGGAAAAAGCAGCTCCCCCGCCGTTTTTGACCTGACTCTCTCAAAGCTCGGCGCTAAAAAAGAGGACGCCATCATTTTTGAGGACTCCTTTTATGCCGCAAAAACCGCGGCGGCGGCAGGCTACTGCGTTGCAGGAATTTATGACGATTTCAGCCGCGACAGAAAAGACGAGATGAAAACAGTTTGCCGCTATTATTTTGATGATTTTCACAAGGCAAAAAAAGAGCTCCTGTAAAAAGGATTTTTACAGGAGCATTAAACTGAAAAGGGCTGTGCCGTCGGCACAGCCCTTTTATTTTTATTGCTATCTTAGAATGTTCCCTGCTGGAGCATTGCCTCGGCAACCTTAAGGAAGCCTGCAATGTATGCGCCTGCAACGAGGTCATAGCCGAAGCCATACTCCTGTGCAGCCTCAACAGAAACATCATAAATGTGCTTCATAATGCCCTTGAGCTTCTCGTCAACCTCTTCTGCGCTCCAGGAATATCTCATGGAGTTCTGGCTCATTTCGAGAGCAGAAACTGCAACACCGCCTGCGTTAACAGCCTTGGAAGGAGCAACAACACACTTGTCGTGCAGGAATGCGAGAGCCTCGTAGGTGGTGGGCATATTGGAAACCTCGATGTAGTATTTTACACCGTTCTTAACAATCTGCTCAGCCTCTTTCATGCCGATTTCGTTCTGGGTAGCGCAAGGCATAATGATGTCAACCTTAGTTCCCCAAGGCTTCTCGCCGGGGAAGAACTGTACGCCGAACTTGTCAGCATAATCCTGACTCTTGTTACGGCCGCTTGCGCGCATCTCGAGCATAAAGGCAACCTTTTCCTCGGTAGAAATACCATCGGGGTCGTAAACATAACCGTCAGTACCCGAAAGGGTAACAACCTTTGCGCCGAGCTGCATAGCCTTCTTGGCAACACCCCAAGCAACGTTACCGAAGCCGGAGATAGCAATAGTCTTACCCTTTATATCCTCGCCGAAGTGTGCAAGAACCTGCTGTGCATAGTAAACAGCACCGTAGCCTGTAGCCTCAGGACGAATAAGAGAGCCGCCGTAGGAAAGACCTTTACCTGTAAATACGCCGTTTTCAAAAGCGCCCTTAAGTCTTCTGTACTGACCGTAGAGGTAACCTACCTCTTTGCCGCTAACGCCGATGTCGCCTGCAGGAACGTCAATATCAGGGCCGATGTGGCGGTAAAGCTCGCTCATATAAGCCTGGCAGAAACGCATAATCTCGCCGTCAGACTTGCCGTTGGGATCAAAGTCTGCGCCGCCCTTAGCGCCACCGATGGGCAGGCTGGTAAGGCTGTTTTTGAAGGTCTGCTCAAAGCCGAGAAACTTAACAATACCCGAGTAAACACTGGGGTGGAAACGAAGACCGCCCTTGTAGGGACCGATAGCTCCGTTAAACTGTACACGGTAGCCGCGGTTTACTCGTGCCTGACCCTGATCGTCAGTCCAAGCAACTCTGAAGGAGATAAGGCGCTCAGGCTCAACCATACGCTC
>JAZOOR010000060.1:0-17111 GCA_045655125.1 Oscillospiraceae bacterium | reverse complement strand
ATCCAACGAAACTCTCGAGCGCAAGCAGGTTGCAACACCTACTACCGCATCACACGGCGGCACCGATGGTACAGTTAAAAAGCGCCCTGTACGCAAGGTGCAGAAAATCGGCAGAAACGACCCCTGCCCCTGCGGAAGCGGTAAAAAATACAAAAACTGCTGTCTTTTAAAGGACGAACAGAAATAAAAAACTAAAACCCACCGCTATCGGTGGGTTTTGTTTTATCTCTTTTTCTTCTCAAAAAGGCGCTTAAAGAAGCTTTTCTTTTCGGGGTTTGTGATTTCGATAATATTTCTGTAAACGGCATAATGAGTACGGGTGAGCTTTCTGTCAATGTGGTGGCAACCAAAATACCAATTCTGATATTTCACCGTCAGCATAATTTCATCAAGAAGCTTTCCTAATCTGTTAGCTTCCTTTTTCTCTCCCGTGATAGAGGTTCTTATCTTATGCGGAGCATCGTGAGTGACAATAAAATCCACCTGTTTTCTCGCCATTATCTTCTCTCTAGCCACCTCTAACTCCTCGCTTGACGGAAGCTCGCTCGGCCACCAGCTCACTCCCTCGCTGCGAAACTCAATATCATCACTCTGACCGCCGCCCAGTGCAAAAATGCTTTTTCCCTCAATTTCATAAATTTCGCCGCGCATAAGCTGCCTTAGGTTGCCTCCGAGGTCACGCACTCGACCGCCGCAAAAGTCTATTTCGGGGTATTTTGAAAGCTCGTCCTGATTTTCATGAGTTCCGTCAATAAACAGTACGCTGTATTTGCGGCTTCTTATAAACTCGAGGTTTTTCTCCTGCTCCTCTCCGCCCTGCCATACAAAACCAAAGTCACCTAAGATAATAAGGGTGTCCTCGGATGAGAGTTTTTTTAGCGCGCGTTCGGAAAAACGCTCTATATCACCGTGCATATCGCCGGTCACAAAAATCACAAAATCAAACCCTTTCAAAAAAATTCCCAGTATTTACACTTTTCTCTTTATTTTGCAAACAAACTGTGATACAATGTTTTTATACATATTTATTATACACGCAAGGGAGGGATTTGTCTATGAAAAAAATCATATCAAGCCTTATTTTAGTTGTATTTTTATCGATATCTATATTCTCTGTTCCCTCTTCGGCAGCATACTCACCCGGCTTTGAGCTTACCGCAAAGGGAGTGTATCTTGTAAACCTTGATACCGACACTGTTATATACGAAAAAAACAAGGACGAGCGTCTCTATCCCGCTTCACTTACAAAAATTATGACCTCGCTCCTGCTTGTTGAAATGGTGCCCGACCTTGATAACACCGTTATCACCGCAAAGGCAGCCATTCTCGGCTCATTCTCTACTATGAACGTTTCGCTTGCAGGTATACTTGCAGGAGAAGAACTTACCGCCCGAGAGCTGCTTTACTGTATGCTGCTTCAATCAGGAAACGAGGCAGCTGCCATAGTTGCAGACTACTTAGGTGACCAGAGTATCAATAATTTCATTGATATGATGAATGAGCGGGCACGTCAGCTCGGCGCCGTTAACACAAATTTTGTAAACCCTCACGGTCTGCACGACGAAAATCACTACACCACCGCTTACGACCTTTACCTTATCGCAAAAGAGGCCTTAAAGCACGATGAGATAATCGAAATCGCCTCAACCTACAGCTATCAGCTCAGAAAAACCAACAAGAGAGAGCCCGAGTGGCTTGTCAGCACCAATAAAATGATGCAGAAAGGCTCTCAATACTACCGTTCATATATCAAGGGACTTAAAACAGGTACAACAACCCCTGCGGGCAAGTGCTTTGCAGCCTACGCAGAGAGAAACGGCTATCATTATCTCTCGGTTATGCTCGGTGCCGCTTATAAGGACGAAAACGGGCAGATACTTTCTGAAAACTATTCATTTTCAGAAACCGCAAAGCTTCTTGACTGGGCTTTTGAAAAGTTTTCTCTTAAAACTCTGCTCCCCTCGGACCAGAGCTGCGCTCAGATACCGTTGCGCCTTTCCTCAGAGCGCGATTCTCTGCTCCTATACCCCGACAAAAAGATTGTGGCGCTAATCCCCGATGAAATTGACCCGTCAAGTGTTCAGGTTATACCGCACACCAACACGTACGCTCAGGCGCCCATTAAGAAGGGCGATGTTGTGGGATATGTTGAGGTAAAGCTTGCCGACGAGGTGGTTGGAATAGCCGACCTTGTATCAGGTGAGGATATCGCGAGAAACGAATTCCTCTATATCGGACACCTTGTTACAACCATTTTTACATCTATATGGATAAAGCTCGCAGTTGTACTGCTTATTCTGTTTGCGCTTATATACGTTCTTTTAGTAATAAGGCAGGAGATAAATGCGCAGAGATACCGCAGTATTATTAAAAAACGCAGATTTTAAATGACAAGTCCTAAGAGCATCATTTCGTAAAGTCTTGCAAAAATAGGTGAAAGCTCACTTATCGGCAGAGGATTTTTTCCTCTGCCGATTTCTATTGTAAAACCGGGGCAGTTAAATTCGCTAATAAACCAGTCCTTAAATCCTCCGTGGCTTGCAAGTCCGCCCTGCGCCTGTAGACTGTAGCCACTCGCCTTTGCAAGCATTTGTGCCATATGCTCTGCCCCCGCAGGCTCCCTCTGTCCATAACGGTAAAAAATCTCTTCTCCCTGAGAATGAAAGGCATAAACCCGACTTACTGAAAAGCTTCGGCAAAGCGAAACGAGGGCACGGGTTTCAGGCTCGCTATTTGGCCTGTACCCGCCAAATCTTCTGATTGCAGGGCCATTTATCCCCGCTCTTTGCTCCATTTTTCTAAGCTGTGCGTGACCTGCATTAAAATTGTGGTTTAAATCGACACCGCGAATGTTACTGTTCCACATTTTATAGTCGCCGCCACTTATCCTATCCGTAAATCTGCGAAAGCTCCCCGCTGACGCACCGTCCGATAGCAGAAGCTCAGTGCCGTCGGGATTCACGCAGGGAATAATTATAATTCCTCTTTTACCAAGCGCGCATTTAAGTTCTCTGCTATATTTAAGGGCGCAGCAAAGCTCCTCACAAAACCTCACAAGAAGGCTTTCGGTAAGCCACTCAAGAGAATGAAAGGCTGCCGCATACACTACGGGGCAGTGCATATTTCCAAGGAAAATGGCATAAATTTTTCTTCCCTGCACCGATTTTCCTATTGACCCAAGTTTCAGAAACGGATATGTCTTTTTGAGCCGAAAGAGCTTTTTTGTAAGCTCGCCGTAAAATGGCGGCGCAAGGTAAAAGGGGTCTTTCATAGTTTTCTCCTTTTCATTTTGACATAGGCACAAGTGACAAATACAAGAACAAAACCGCATCAACTATCTCATCCGAGCATCCCGGGGACAGAATATCTATACGTTTCTCAACAAGCTCTCTTATTTCATTTTTATTAAGTCTTGTTTTTTGTTTTAAAAATATAGGCTTTAATATTTCAAGCTCACGTTTTGCAGCAGAGAGGCTATCGCTTGGTACATTTCCGACAAGGCTGCGTGATAGTGCAATAATGCACCTTGCAGAAATCAGGGTTCTCTCTCTTTCAGCCGCCGAAGATGATGGTGCATTAAAAAGTTGCTCATAAAGAGAAAGCTGCTGCTGATAGTTTTGTTGCAGCGGCGGCTCTTCATTTGAAAGGCTCTCCGAAAGCTTTAAAAACATATTTCTCAAAAGCTGTGTTTGTGTCATTTTATCCCCGTCTTTCTCTTTTTTACGTTTATAATAATTCTATGCACGAGCACTGATTTTTAGAATTAAGACTATCCTTGTGAATTTATCAAAATACTGCCAAAAACAATATCTTTCCACTTGAAATATGCATTAACATAAGTTATAATTAAATGTATAAAACTTTATAAAGGTGATGTAAAATGAAAAGAATTATTGCAGTTATTATGTCTGTTATCTGCATTCTTGCTCTCGCAGGCTGCGCAGGTAATTCTAACGGCTCTTCCTCTGTTATGCCACAGACCGAGAGTACTGATACTTCAAACGGTGAGCAAAAGCTTGCGAAAAATCCCCTCACAGGAGAATATGACCTTGCTTTTTCCGCAGAGGACAAGCGTCCTATTGCAATTATGATAAACAATATTAAGGTTTCTCTGCCTCAACGAGGAATTTCAGAGGCAGGAATA
The DNA here is from genome assembly GCA_045655125.1 of Oscillospiraceae bacterium. Classification (GTDB taxonomy): domain Bacteria; phylum Bacillota; class Clostridia; order Oscillospirales; family Ruminococcaceae; genus SIG578. The sequence continues at coordinate 12,967 of JAZOOR010000060.1, read as the reverse complement.
ATTTATGAGGTACTCGCAGAGGGAGGAATTACAAGGCTTATGGCCGTTTTCCCCGATGCTGCCAAAATCCCCGATGTTGGCTCTGTTCGCTCTGCCCGCCACTATTATCTCTCGCTTGCAAACGCTCACAACAGTATTTTTGTTCACTTCGGCGGCAGCAAGTATGTTCTTGATTACATTAAAAACAACGATGTAAAAACCATCAATTTCCTAAACACCCAAGGCTCTTATCGTGACCCTAACCGCGTTGGAAAAATGCCTATTGAACATACCGCTTTCACCTCGGGTGCTCGTCTTATTAAGGCTATTGAAAGCAAAAAAATCCAGCAAAGCGGAAAAATTGCCGACGCATATAAGTTTGGAGACAATTCTTCTGTTATGGCAAGCGGAGAGGCCGCAAACAACATAACCGTTCCCTTCTCTTCGTCAACCAAGGCCACATTTACATACAATGCCGAAACCGGCAAGTATGAAAAGGGACAGTTTAATGCTCCTCACATTGACGAAAGCACAGGCAAGGCTCTCTCATTTGAGAATGTCTTTGTTCTCAAAACCACGATTAACCTTATGAATGCAAATTCAAAGGCTAACTATATCGATGTCAAACTCACAAACGGCAGCGGATACTACGCCTGCGACGGAAAAATCATTCCTATAAACTGGTCAAAGAACGGCTTTGACGGAAAAATGAAATACACTACTCTTGACGGAAAAGAACTAAAAGTCAACCCCGGAAAGAGCTATGTAGGAATTGTATCCGTTGACAAAACCGTTACCTACACCGCAGAGTAGTAATTTTTAAACAAGACAGCATATATCTAAACACAAAGGAAGGCGCACTCTTATGATGTACATTATTGACACTGCAAATTTAGACCATATTCGCACCTGTGCGGAATATTATCCCATTGCAGGCGTCACCACCAACCCCACTATTATTTCAAAGGAAAACACCAACTTTATTAAGCTCATAAAGGATATCCGCGAGATTATCGGCCCTGACAAAATGCTGCACATTCAGGTTACTGCCGACACCGCAGAGGGCATAATTGAGGAAGCAAAGCTTTTAAAGGACGCCGTAGGCGGAAATTTCTATGTTAAAATTCCCATCTCACGAGAGGGACTTAAAGCCACCTCACTTCTGCACAATATGGGCTTTAAGGTTACCGAAACTGCTATCTTCACACAGCAGCAGGCGCTCATTGCCGCCCTTGCAGGCGCTGATTTTGTTGCTCCCTATGTTAACCGCCTTGACAACATTGTAAGTGACGGTGTTCAGGTTGTCGGCGAGATAGTTGAAATGTTTAAGAAATACAATCTTGAAACCAAGGTTCTTGCAGCAAGCTTTAAAACTGTTGAGCAAATTCACAAAATCGCAATGTCGGGTTGTCACTCGGTTACCATAAATCCCGAACTGTTTGAAACCCTCACCTATCACCCAATGACACAGTACGCCATTGACGATTTCAATGCCGACTGGCAGTCGGTTTACGGAAAGAAAACAATTTCCGACCTTTTTAATGAATCAAAATAAATTACAATAAAAATCCCCCGCTTTTTATTAGGCAAAGATATTAAAAACAATAAAAGGTGTGCAGAAATTTCTGCACACCTTTTATTTATACATTATCAAATGTCTTATTTTAGGGCATTTTTTCATTTTCATTCTCACCATAAAAAATGCTTTCAAAACTGGTATCAAATATTTCTTTTATTAAAATAATTTCATCAGGATATAAGTGTCTTTGTCCAACTTCAATTTTGGCAATGGCACTTCGTGTTATATCACACCCATTTAGCTGTAATTTGGCAGCAAGTGTTTCTTGCGTCATATTTTGTTTTTCTCTAATATCACGAATATTTTGACCAATTTTCTTTTCGATTTTTTTATTCATTTTTCATTCTCTTTTGCACTAATTTAGGAACAAATCTCTTGACAATATTATATCTTTATGTTATTATATTTTTGCACCTATATAAGTGCAGATTTGTTTTTATTTAAAGGAGACTATATTTATGAAAATCGTTGATGACGTTAAGCAGAAGTTTAAGGAGTACAATTCGGTGGAAAACCGCTACAGAAGATTAAAGGACTCCGCTTTAAATCAAAAGGCAAGAAAAGAGTTTCAAAAAATAATAAAAAACAAATACAATAATATCGAATTATCTGAAAAACAAGAAGCGATACTGTTTTCGCAAGCATATAAACTACTAGGTTTAAAAAATCCCTCAGCAGCTAAATTTCCTGAATTTGATGAATATGAAGTTAATAAAACGGAAGATGTATATAAAATATCTGGATATACCGACTGTACTAACTCTTATGGTGCACAAGTAAGAGAGGCATATTCATTAGAAATATTAAAACAAGACAATGAATGGTCCTGTATTTCTGACACATCCTTAGGAACACTAATTGCAATAATTGTAATTTTATTGTTGATTTTTGCACCAGTAATTATAGGCATATCGGCAATAAATAATTTGTAAACGTTTATTGAATTCCTTGGCTCCCTCTGACGAGGGAGCTGTTGAGCGTTAGCGAAACTGAGGGAGAGAATGACTAAACTTGAGAGTTTATCTGTAGTTTTTCTCTCCCTCCGTCTTTTGCTTTGCAAAATCCACCTCCCTCGTCAGAGGGAGGCAAAACCACGTTTGACCATTTTTTTCATCGGTTAACTTCTTTTGAACCACGCGACTATCGCGTGGTTTTCGTTATACAAAAAAAGCCGTGCCCTGAGGCACGGCTATTTTTTATTTGTGTTAATTTACACACCCATCTTGGACTTTCTAAGCTGCTCTACGGGAGTGCAGTTAGTGGTGGGGGTGTGACCGGGAAGTTGCATAATCTTCTCGTTAATGGCATCTAAAATCCAGGAAGCCTGCGGGAAGAAGTACTGGTCAAACTCAAAGGGAGGTGTAATCCAGTTCTGAGCGCCGACAACAACGGGAGGTGCATCGAGATAATCGAATGCAAGCTCGGTGATGTTTCTTGCAACATCGTTGAGGAAGGAACCGCGTACGCAAGCATCAGAAGCGAGTACAACCTTACCTGTTTTCTTAACAGACTCTAAAATCTTGTCATAATTTAAGGGGCAGATACTGTGAAGGTTGATAACCTCAGCAGAAACGCCGTATTTTGTTTCGAGCTCTTTAGCTGCATCCATAGCTCTGTAAAGAGTTGCGCCGATGGTGAGAATTGTGATGTCACTACCCTGTTTTACAAGGTTAGTGTCGCCAATCTCAATCTCATAGCTCTCAGCGGGAACGCCGCCCTCTTTAAACTGCTCACCGATATCATAAAGTCTCTGGCTCTCAAAGAATACAACGGGGTCGGTGCCGTTAAGAGCAGAAGCCATAAGTCCCTTTGCTTCCCAAGGAGTTGCGGGGAATACAACCTTAAGTCCGGGGATATGTGCAGTGAGTGATGTCCAATCCTGAGAGTGCTGTGCACCGTACTTAGAGCCGACAGAAACACGAAGTACAACAGGCATTTTTAGGATACCTGCGCTCATAGACTGCCATTTTGCAAGCTGATTGAAGATTTCATCACCCGCGCAGCCGATAAAGTCGGCATACATAAGCTCAACGATAACACGACCGCCGCTCATTGCGTAGCCTACTGCCGAGCCAACGATTGCAGACTCTGCGATAGGTGAGTTAAAGAGACGGGAATAAGGAAGAACCTCGGTAAGTCCGCGGTAAACAGCAAATGCGCCACCCCAGTCACGAACGTCCTCACCATAGGTGATGAGAGTCGGGTCCTCATAGAATTTATCGCAGATAGCCTCAAAGAGAGCATCACGATAGTTGTAAACCTTAAGCTTGGAAACGGGTTTGCCATCCTTGAATGCAAATCTCTCTTTACCCGCGATTTGCACAACTCTGGGGCATTCCTCCTTAGGAGCAAGAACCTCAGGCTCTCTGTCTTCCATCTTTGCAACCTTCTCGTTGGAGAACATAAGGCGCTCAACAACAGCGGGGTCTTTCTCGAAGTCAATGTAGGGAGACTCTTTAACATCAGATGCCATTTTGCACATTTTGGTCATGATAGCAACAGTGTTATCGTAGATTGCCTGATACTCATCGTCGGTACCGACACCAGCTTTAACAAGGTCCTCGCGGAACTTGATAACGGGGTCAATAGCCTTCCAAGCATCGATTTCCTCCTTAGTTCTGTAGGAACTTGAGTCAGAGGGGGAGTGACCTGCAACACGATATGTAACAACATCGAGGAAGCAAGGACCGTCGCCGTTTAAGAGGATTTCCTTCTTGCGCTTCATTGCATCGATAACTGCAAGGGGATTATAACCGTCAACACGCTCTGCGTGAAGTTGAGTGGGGGATACACCTGCGCCGATACGAGCGAGCATATCGTAACCCATGGTCTCGCCGCGGGTCTGTCCGCCCATACCGTAGTCATTGTTAAAGCAGTTAAAGAGGATAGGCATTCCGCCTCTCTTGCTCTCTTCCCAAAGCTCACGGTACTGGTCCATAGATGCGAAGGTCATAGCCTCCCACATAGGACCTCTTGCGAGTGCGCCGTCACCGATATTGGCAACAACGATACCCTTCTTATTGTTAACCTTCTTATAAAGTGCAGCACCGGTAGCGATAGTTCCCGAGCCGCCAACGATAGCATTGTTGGGATAAATTCCGAAGGGTTGGAAGAATGCGTGCATCGAGCCGCCCAGTCCCATATGGAAGCCGCTCTCGCGAGCAAAAATCTCGGTGAGTGCTCCATAAAGGATAAAGTCAAGAGCAAGCTCTTTTACTGTTTTCTGTCCCTTACCCTCAACGGCTTTAAGGATTTTACCGCCGAGGAAGTTTTTCATAATATCCATCAGCTCATCATCAGAAAGCTTCTCAATGCAGGAGAGAGCCTTTGCGAGAATTTCACTGTGACTTCTGTGAGAGCCAAAGATAAAGTCATCTTTATCAAGAATATAAGCCTGACCTACGGCAGATGCCTCCTGACCAAGAGAAAGGTGAGCAGGGCCGGGATAGGTGTGCTCAACGCCGTTATATGCACCCTGAATTTTGATGAGGTTAATCATATTTTCAAACTCACGGAGAATGGTGATATCGCGGTAAATTCTCTTTAAGTCATCATCAGAATAATTTTTTCTTTCTTCCTTGATGGACTTGTTGTAGACATTGACATCAATGTCATTAAAGGTGATTTTGCCCGATTTTCTTAAAAATTCGGGATCTACAAATTGTGACTTAGGCATATTTTTCGCTCCTTTTATTATTTTTTACAGCTGAAACAGTGCTTCGCGGATGACCTCGCAAACTGTGGGGTGAGGGAATACAAATTCTTTTAAATCCTTTACCCTGTATTCGCTTTCAATCATCATTGCCGCACCGTAAATAATTTCTGATGCATAGCTGCCGATAAGATGAACACCTAAGAGGCGATCATACTTATTATCAACAATGAGCTTACAAATTCCGTCTCCACCCTCGGTTTCGGCAACATATCTGCCGCTAAAGCGCATTGAAACGGTGGAAACTCTATAGTCGAGTCCCTTAGCCTTTGCGCTCTCCTCGGTTTCACCTACAGAGCCAACCTCGGGGGTTGTGTAGATTACAGAGGGAATTGCATGGTATCGCATTTTATCCTTAATTCCGAGAATGTGGTTTACAGCAACCTCAGACTCTCTGTAAGCGGTGTGAGCCAGCATAATTTTGCCGTTGACATCGCCTGTTGCGTAAACTCCTGCAACATTGGTGCGCAGGTTTTCATCGGTTACGATGTTACCGCGCTCGGTGTAAACACCAATGGTCTCTAAACCGATGCCCTGAGTAAATGCTCTTCTTCCGATTGCGATGAGAACCTTATCTGCCTCGACAGACTTGGTTTCGCCCTTTTCGGTGTATGTAACCTTTCCGTCCTCAACGGCGGTAACAGCGCAGCCGAGCTTGAACTCAACGCCTTTCTTCTGATAATTCTTAAGGAGAATGTTAGAAATCTCTGCGTCGGTGGGTCCTGCGATTTTATCGAGCATTTCGATAACTGTAACCTTAGAGCCTACGGAATTGAAATAGGAAGCCATTTCAAGACCGATAACGCCGCCTCCGATAACTACAAGTTTTTCGGGGATTTCGCGAAGGTCGAGAATTTCGCGGTTGGTCATAGCAAAGCCGCTCTCAAGGCTCTCCTTTGCGCCCTTGATGGGTGGAACAAATGCGGTGGAGCCTGTTGCGATAATGAGCTTATCTGCTGTATAGGACTTGTCACCGACCTCGATAATAAATCCGTCTGCAGTTTTGCCGTTGATTTTACCGTCACCTTCGATAACGGTGACGTGGTTTGCCTTCATCTGCATTCCGACACCGCCGACAAGCTGAGCGACGACCTTATTTTTACGGTCAACAACAACATTCTGGTCAATTTTAACGTTTTCAGCAGTAACACCGAAAGCTTTACCGTCTACTGCGTGCTCATAGATTTTAGCGGAGTTCAAAAAAGTTTTAGAGGGAACGCAGCCCTCATTTAAGCATACGCCGCCGAGCGCTCTTTTCTCAACTACTGCGGTTTTCAGGCCTGCGTGGCCCGCTCTCTCGGCTGCAAGGTAGCCTGCAGGGCCGCCGCCGAGCACAATAAGATCAAATTTATCCATAAGTTTATACCTCTCTTAAACCGATTACATTGCAAGTAAAACTCGGAATGCTTCGAGATTTTTGCAAAGGTCTTTTAAGAATCTTGCTGCGGGAGCACCGTCAAGAGCTCTGTGGTCAAATGTGAGTGACATTCCCATTGCCTGATACGACTTAAGCTCTCCGCCGTTATCGCGAACTCTTGTCATAAGAGTGCCGACACCGAGAATACCTGTCTGGGGAGGATTAATAACGGGAGTGAAGCTCTCGATACCCATAGCTCCAAGGTTACTTACAGTAAAGGTTGCGCCCGAAAGCTCGTCGGGGCTGATGTTTCCTTCTTGAGCCTTTTTAGCAAGTGCCTTGGCCTCAGCAGATATCTGAGCGAGAGATTTCATATCAGCATAGCGGATTGTAGGAACCATAAGTCCGCGGGGAGTGTCAACCGCGACACCTAAGTGAACGTGGTTAAAGCGGCGCATTGTGTCGCCCTCTAAGAGATGTGCATTAAGGTCCTTATGAGCGAGAAGTGTTCTCGATACTGCAAAGAGAACAATGTCATTAAGAGTAATGTTGGGAAGATTAAGGGCCTCTGCGCTCTTCTTAAGCTGTGCTCTGTACTGCATAACATCGGTTGCATCGAATGCGCTGTTGAGTGTGAGCTGTGCCATAGAGGTGAGCGAATTGGTCATAGACTTTGCGATAGTTCTGCGGATACCGCTGAACTTCTCATCCTCAAACTCGGGCTCGTTTGCAGCGGTGGCTGCTGCGGCTGTAGCTGCTGCGCCGATATCGGAGAGACCAAATCTGCCGCCGAGCGCGGTGCCGCCTGCGGCTCCGTTTGCCTCAGAGAATGCTGCCGAAGTTGCGCCGACACCCTTTGCCATAAGGTCACGGATATCCTTTTCAACAACTCTGCCATAAGGGCCGCTGCCCTCTGCAAGACGAGCATCAATATGCTCTTTCTCAGCGAGAGCCTTGGCTCTGGGAGAAATTTTAAGTTCTCCGTCATTTACCTTTATTTCCTTTTGAGGTTCAGCCTGAGCTGCGGGAGCTGCTGTGGGGGCTGCTGCCTCTTCTTTTTTCTCCTCAGCAGGAGCTTCCTCTGCTTCACCTGCGGGGCGAAGGGCAGATACATCCTCACCCTTTGTGCCTACTGCGCAGACATTGACTAAAACGGGAACATCGTCGCCGTCGCCATAAAAGATTTCGAGAATTTCACCCTCTGCGGTAGACTCGCAGTCAAAGGTGGATTTGTCGGTTTCATAGCCAAAAAGTGCGTCTCCCACCTTGACCTGATCGCCGACCTTTTTGTACCATTTTGTGATGATACAGCTTTCAACAGTGATACCCTGTTTGGGCATTAAAATGCCTTCTGCCATTTGGTATCTCCTCCTTTAATATATATTTATTTTTTAAAAGCAAAATTTAAAGAGCAAAGTGAACGGGAATTCCGTTTTCATAAACAGGTTGTGTTTCTCCGATGATGAGAGGCTTTATGTACTCGATGCAAACATCAAGAACATCGTTTCCTCTCTCGTTTATCCACTCGCGCGGAACGGTTTTCTCACCGTTTGCAACAAGAGCTATGTCAACGGTAGAAATCTCGGTTTCATAAGCCTTGGAATCCTTGCGGCGAATAATGGTCATTTCTCCGCTCTTGCCACTAAGCGCCGCCTCTACTGCGGCAGCACCGAGAGCCTTGGACTCCTCTATATCGGTTTCTGATGCGATGTGAGCTGCGCAGCGCTGCATTAAGTTAAGCTCAATAGCGCGAACCTTACAGCCTATTCTTTCCTTTACAACATCGGTTAAGAACTTTGCAGTTCCTGCAAGATATTTATGACCGAAAGCATCAACCGCTCCGCTCATATAACTCTCAGCGGCATACTTTCCATCCTTATCGCGAATACCCTCGCTAACTGCTACAACAACAGCCGACTGAACCTCAAGCTTAGCCTTTACATCCTCAATGAACTCGTCAATGTCAAAGGGAGCTTCGGGCAGGTAAATGAGTGCGGGAGCGCCGCAGCCATTTACGCGGGCAAGTGCCGAGGCGGCGGTGAGCCAGCCTGCATTTCTTCCCATTACCTCAACAACGGTAACGGCAGGAATATCATAAACATTACAATCTCTGCCTATCTCGGCAAAGGTGGTGGCTATGTATTTAGCGGCACTGCCAAAGCCTGGGGTATGGTCGGTTTCGGGAAGGTCGTTATCAATGGTTTTGGGGGCGCCCATAACCTTGATATCCTCAATGCCCTCTTTTTCAAAATACTGCGACAGCTTTAAAACGGTATCCATCGAGTCGTTTCCGCCCGTATAGACAAAGTATCCAATGTTATACTCGCGCAGAACCTTTAAGATTTTTTCATAGCTCTCGCGGTCAGAATCTACATCCTTAAGGCGCAAACGGCAAGAGCCGAGCGCAGATGCGGGGGTTGTTTCCAAAAGGTGCATCTGTTTGGGGTCGGAAAGTCTTTCACCGATTTCAACAAGCCTTCCCTCGATAACTCCCTTAATTCCGTTACAGCCGGCATAGACCTTGTCTATCTTTCCGCTTTTTAAAGCAGCGGCAACTGCACCCGCAACAGTTGCGTTAATGGCGGCGGTAGGACCGCCCGATTGTGCAAGCAATAAATTTTTCATATTTTTCCTCCTATAATATGCTGACACCTTTCTGCCGCAGAGCGAAAGCTAATTCCTCGGGCAGAGGTTTATCACAAATAAGATAATCAATGTCCTCTGCGTTTGCAAAGGTAAACGGCATAACCTTATCCAGCTTGCTTGAATCAATAAGCAAAGCTACGCTGCGAGCCTTTTTGCAAATGAGGTTTTTAACAACCGCCTCTCCGTCATTTCCGCAACAGAATCCACCCTGCTCGGTAAATCCCGAGGGAACGACAAAGGCAAGGTCAACATTGATTTTTTCTATGGTGCTCACCGCACTGCTTCCGTAAAGCGAAAGGTTGCGCTTTTCAAGTGTTCCTCCGCTGAGGGTTAAATTTATGTAGTTTCGGTCCGACAGTGCAACTGCAATATTGGGACTGTTTGTAACAACATTGAGCGGAATGTCCTCTATAAGCTTTGCGAGAGCCAATGTGGTTGTGCCCGAATCAATAAAAATCGAGCTGCCGCTGCGAATTAGAGATACCGCTTTTCTTGCAATTATCTCCTTTTGCTCCCTGTTTGAAACCTCACGCTCAATAAAAGCAGGCTCTCTGTGGTCAATCTCCGGCACAAGATACCTCGCGCCTCCTCGAACCCGCTCTATAACGCCCTTTTCTTCCATATAATCAAGGTCGCGGTGGATTGTCATTGTACTGACACCTGAAAACATCTGAATAAGTTCTTTCAGGCTAACCGCTTTCTTTGCCTTGATAAATTCAAGCATCTGCTCGCGCCTGATTGTGTTCAATCCATCCCCTCCTTATGTAACATTTTGATATAATAATGTTATAAAACACTTTTTTCTAACATATTATAACATTTTATATAACAAAAGTCAATGCGACTTTTAAAAAATAAATTTCAAAAAAGGCTTTACATTACAAAAAAATAGTGGTATACTAATAAGGCTTTGATCGCCGCCTAAGGAGTAATCCCATTGGGAATTCACCTACCTTAAGCTTTGACCATTGCAAATATTTTAAAATGAGGTGAAAGAAATGCTGCTTAAAGAAGAAAAGACAAGCATCATCGAAAACAACAAGCTCAGCGAAAACGACACAGGATCTCCCGAGGTTCAGATCGCAATTCTCACCAAGAGAATTAACGACCTTACCGAACACTTAAAGGTCCACAAGAACGACCACCACTCAAGAAGAGGCCTGCTTAAGATGGTAGGTAAGAGAAGAAATCTTCTTAACTACCTTATTAAAAAGGACATTGAGCGTTATCGTGCTATTATCGCTAAGCTCGGCATCCGTAAGTAAGCTAACAGTAAAAAGGCAGGCAAATTTTTATTTGTCTGCCTTTTGATGCAGTTTACGCACTAACAAGTTTCTAAATCGGGCAAAAAAAGCAGAGGGTTTCTCTTTGAGAAATCTGTGCTTAGCATTAAATCGACGGCTTGAAAGCTTTTCAAACCGCGGATTTATTGCTAAACATGCTTTTTTGCCTGATAGAAAATAAAAAATCAGGAGGAAATTTAAAATGTTTGAAAACTACAGAGTATTTGAAACAGAAATCGCCGGCAGACCTTTTAAGCTTGAAACAGGTAAAATGGCAGGTCTTGCAAATGCTGCTTTTATGGCATCATACGGCGACACAAGTGTTCTTTGTACAGTAACCGCTTCTTCAAAACCTCGCGAGGGTATTGACTTTTTCCCTCTTTCAGTTGATTTTGAAGAGAAAATGTACGCAGTAGGCCGTATCCCCGGCTCTTTCCAGCGCAGAGAGGGTAGAGCAAGTGAAAAAGCTATTCTTTCCTCACGTTGCATTGACAGACCTATCCGCCCCCTCTTCCCCAAGGATATGCGCAACGACTGTTCAGTTGTTGCAACCGTTATGTCGGTTGACCCTGACTGTTCTCCCGAAATCACCGCTGCTATCGGCGTTTCCGCCGCTATCGCAGTATCCGATATTCCTTGGGATGGCCCTATCGCTTCTACCAGCGTAGGTCTTGTTGACGGTCAGATTGTTATCAACCCCACACTTGAGCAGCGTGCAAACACCGATCTTACCCTTACAGTATCATCAACCGCAGATTTGGTTGCTATGATCGAAGCAGGCGGTAACGAAATCCCCGACGACCTTATGTTTGACTGCATTATGGCAGGCCACGAGGTTAACCGCGAAATCGTTAAGTTTATTCAGGGCATTGTTGATGAGATCGGCAAAGAAAAATTCACCTTTGAATCAAGCAACCCCGATCCCGAAATTATGGCAGAGATCGAGGCATTCTGCATCGAAGATGTTAAGAAAGCTCTTGATACCGATGATAAAAATGTTCGTGATGCAGCTCTGCTTCCTATTTATGATGCTGTTCACGAAAAATTTGATGAGCGCTTTGAGGGCTGCGAGGCAAAGCTTGACGAAATTATGTACCTCGTTCAGAAGCACGTTGTTCGCGCCTGGCTCAAGGAGGAGGGCAAGCGTGTAGACGGTCGTGGTATTGACGATATCCGTCCTCTTGACGCGCAGGTTGACCTTCTTCCCCGCGTACACGGTTCGGGTATGTTTACCCGTGGACAAACTCAGGTTCTCTCGGTAGCAACGCTCGCTCCCGTTTCTGAGGCTCAGAAGCTTGACGGACTTGACGAAGAGGTTACCAAGCGTTATATTCACCATTACAACTTCCCTTCATATTCAGTTGGTGAAACCAAGCCTTCAAGAGGCCCCGGACGCCGCGAAATCGGTCACGGTGCACTTGCTGAGCGTGCTCTTCTCCCCGTTATCCCCTCTGTTGAAGAGTTCCCCTATGCTATCCGCGTAGTTAGTGAGGTTCTTTCTTCAAACGGCTCTACCTCTCAGGGCTCTATCTGTGGTTCAACACTTGCTCTTATGGCTGCCGGTGTTCCCATTAAGGCTCCTGTTGCTGGTATTTCCTGCGGTCTTATCACAGGTGATGACGGCGTTTACGGCGACTTTATGACCATGGTTGACATTCAGGGTCTTGAAGACTTCTACGGAGATATGGACTTTAAGGTTGCAGGCACTCATAAAGGTATCACCGCTATTCAGATGGACCTTAAGGTACACGGTCTTACACCTGAAATCATCAAGGAAGCTTTTGCAAAGACTAACAAAGCCCGCAAATACATCCTTGACGAAGTAATGCTTAAATGTATCCCTGAATATCGCAGCGAGCTTTCTCCCTATGCTCCCAAAATGCTCACCACAACCATCAGTCCTGACAAAATCGGTGATGTTATCGGTAAGCAGGGCAAGGTTATTCAGTCTATTCAGGATCAGTGTGAATGTACCATCAACATTGAAGAGGATGGTCACGTTTATGTTTCCGGTATCGACATTAAGAAAGCGCAGTCTGCTATTGATATCATCAATCTTATTGCTAATGACCCCGAAATCGGCGCTATCTACAATGGTAAAGTAACAAGACTTATGGCATTCGGCGCATTCGTTGAGATTGCTCCCGGAAAAGAGGGTCTTGTTCACATCTCCAAGCTCGACTTAAAGCGCGTTGAAAAGGTTGAAGATGTTGTAAATGTTGGCGACCACGTTCTTGTTAAGGTTACCGAGATTGACGATCAGGGAAGAATAAATCTTTCCAGAAAAGATGCTCTTTTAGACATTCAGGCAAAAAAAGCTGCTGACAGCTTAAACTAAAATTTTTCGGCGGCTGAAATTTTCAGCCGCCGCTTTTTTCATTTAAGAAAGGACGGGAAAAATTATGTGGTTC
>JAZOOR010000059.1:0-2497 GCA_045655125.1 Oscillospiraceae bacterium | reverse complement strand
AAACCGAAAAATGCCGTTTTTTCTTTCCGCATTGAAAGGTAATAACATATTCTTTTCTCGCAAAGGGTGCCTGACTTTTTCTATAAACTTGTTTATCAAAACTCTGTTTATTGATAACAACAGCCTTTTCCTGCTTCTCTTGCGAGAAATGGTTATACAAAAGTCTTATAATTATGCAGGAAGCTGTGAGAATGCCAAACGCGCCAAAGCCGTAATTTACTATAGTTCCAAACAGATTTCCCATAATTACACCTTACTCAATTGTAAAATATACCGCATATGTTTCCTCGTCAAAATCTCCGGCCGCTCTGAAATCCATAATTTCTTTTGTGAGACGATAGAAACCGGGCTTTAACTCGCCATAAGCATATTTCCAATCTATATTCATTTCCGTTATATCATTCTTTTTAATTCCATATGCCATACTGTTCCAAACAAGTGGTTCATCGCTCTTGGTTGGAACAGGCTGCCACTCGTCGTCTACTGTTGTTTCCAGAAGGTATGCCGCCCCTGTCTGCAGCACGCCGGAAGCGTTCCCGCCAAACTGCTCTATTTTTAGCGTCATACCATTCGGGGTTACAGCATCTGCGTGAAAAAAAATGCCCCATTTATCATGTACGATAGCATTGTGCAGTGTTTTGCCTACGCCCGCTCCTGCCGTTAACTGGGAACTTAAGAATGGCTCATATACAGCATTAAAGGTTACATCTTCCTCTTCGCTCAGTACAATTATCTCACTATCTTGGGCAGCATTGTTAAGATGCCCTTTTATGTAATAACAATATTTCAAATCCTCAAGCGTTCTGCCATACGTATCATACTTTTTAAAGATTACCCATTCGCCGTCAATACAGGCTTCCTTTGTGATGCTTGTAGCACTTTGATACCCTTCAGCCTCAAAATTTGCTTCTCCCGATTTAAGGGGGATTTCGTTTTCTTTAACTGTTTTTTTGAGTTCTCCGTCGAGCGTTCCGCAGCGGGGCGATTCATCAGCCCGAAGCCCCGTGTCATAATATAAATCGCCGTCAACATTAAACATTCTGACAAGCTTCTTTTCCAGTTGCACGCCGAACTGCCCGCGGTCTTCGCAGCTGTTTTTACTAATAAAAATACTCGTCGGTCCATCTGCCCCACCTATTATGCCGATGCTTGTATCACTACAAGCGGTAAGCAGTAAGCTGCACAGTAAAAAAGATGTTGTAATTATTCGTTTCATAGGAGCATCCTCCTTTATCTTTTTTCAATATCTATATATTCTCTCGCTTCTTTTACATTGATATATGCCGGACGGATAATCTTTCCGTTATTTTGAATTTCCTCGATTCTGTGTGCGCTCCAGCCTGCAATTCTGGAGATGGCAAAAATAGGTGTATAAAGCTCATAAGGAAGCTCCAGCATCTTATAGATAAGACCTGAATAGAAGTCCACATTTGCGCTTACGCCTTTATAGATTTTTCTCTTATCCCCGATAATCTGCGGCGCAAGTCTTGCAACTGTTTCATACAGTGCAAAATCCTCCTCACAGCCCTTTTCCTTTGACAAATCCTTTGCGCATACCTTTAAAATGTCTGCTCTTGGATCGGACTTTGAATATACAGCGTGTCCCATGCCATAAATAAGACCTGCATTGTCAAATGCTTCTTTGTTTAGAAGTTTCATGAGATAGGTTTCAATCTCTTTTTCGTCTTTGATATTGATAGAGTTTTTCATATCATCAAACATCTGCACAACCTTGATATTCGCCCCGCCATGTCTAGGCCCCTTAAGAGAACCGAGCGCCGCTGCTACCGCTGAATAGGTATCCGTTCCTGACGAAGTTACAACGTGGGTAGTAAAGCTTGAGTTATTACCGCCACCATGTTCCGCATGCAAAACTAAAGCAAGGTCAAGCACCTCTGCCTCAAGGGGCGTAAAATCACCGCGCTTCCGCAGAATATGCAACGTGTTTTCTGCGGCCGAAAGCTCCGGCTTGGGTTTTCGTATGTGAAGCGTCTTATCCAGATGATAGTGTCTGTATCCGTGATACCCGTAAACCGCCAAAAGCGGGAACATCGCTATAAGCTGTAAGCTCTGTCTTAATACATTTTCAACAGATGTATCGTCAGGGTTCTCATCATATGAATAAAGTGCAAGAACGCTTCTTGAAAGAATGTTCATCATATCACGGCTTGGTGCCTTTAATATCATATCACGAACAAATGACTGGGGAAGGGTTCTGTAATCTGCAAGGGTTTCCTTGAATCTTTCAAGTTCATCCTTTGACGGAAGCTCGGAAAAAAGAAGCAGATAAATTATCTCTTCAAACCCAAACCTACCTGTTTTGTGGAAGCCGTTTACCAAATCTCTAACGTTATATCCACGGAAATACAATTCGCCCTCACATGGAACAACCTCCCCGTTTGCACCTTTTTCCTTTGATTTGATATGCGATATTTCGGTAAGACCGGTTACAACACCGTTACCGTCAAGGTCACGAAGCCCCCGTTTCACATTATGC
>JAZOOR010000058.1:0-17101 GCA_045655125.1 Oscillospiraceae bacterium | reverse complement strand
TCTAAAATCAGTTTTTGATTATTTGGAATAAAACTTTCAATTGCCTGGCCATCTCTATTTCTCTCGTACCCATAGATAACACAGTCACAATTACATTCTTTGGCAGTATTGTAAATGGTCTCAAGTGTATTAAATCTAATTTCATCATCTGAATCTAAAAAAACTATCCAGTCTCCGCTTGCCCTCTCAATAGAAAATCTTCGTGTATATAATAATCCGTGATTTTCATTGTGGAAAACGCGTATCTGCTCATATTTTGAGGCATATTCATCACAAATTTCGCCGCTGCGGTCGGTAGAGCCGTCGTCAACGAGAATAAGTTCATAATTCTGATAGGTCTGACACAAAACAGATTCAATACAAGCGGGTAAATATTCTGCCACATTATAAACAGGAACCAATATGCTAAATCGCATAGTATCATTCTTCCTCTCAATTTTTTCGCCCAAATAATATAAATTTATTACTTAAAGTATAGGTGATTAGCTACGTTTTGTCAAGAAAACAACCTTGCGCATAATACTAAACAAATGTCGAAGGCGGCTAAACTATTTTCTCCCCATTTAAGAACGCGGAAATGAGGGTGTCATTACGATACGAAAGCTTTAGAGAGAAAAAGGGAATGTCCTTTTCAAGAAGGTCTAAAAATATATAGTCCCCTTTCCAGAGAGGAAGATTTTTAAGCGATGCTTTGTCTACCCATTCGAGTATGCCTTCATCACATTCCTTTAGGTTTCCTGAAAAATCGGTGCAGGTAAACAGGTGCATATAATCAGTGGGGTGGGGCGGACAGTCGAAGGTTACAATTCCCCTGTAGCTTAGGGTGTGGGCGGTATGCCCTGTTTCCTCTAATATTTCGCGTACAGCGCACTCTTCGGGGCTTTCGCCTTCTAAGAATTTTCCGCCGACTCCTATCCATTTATCGCGGTTGACATCGTTTTGTTTCTTTACGCGGTGAAGCATCAAGAACTTTCCGTCTTTTTCAAGATAGCAAAGGCTTGTATTTATCATTTTCGCCTCCATAGGTTTAAAGCCGCCGATTAAAATTAGCGGCGGCTTTTTTATAAATTTACTTTTGCTGCGGTTTAAAGCTGTCCTTTAAGGTTACAGCTCTGTTAAAGCAGTTTTCATTTTTAGAATCCTTACAGAAATATCCCATACGGACAAACTGAAATCTCTCGCCCGCCTCTGCCTTTTCGAGAGCGCGCTCAAGCTTTGCTTTTTCATAAACCTTAAGTGACTCGGGGTTAAGGTAATCTAAATAATAAGTTCCCTCGGGGATATCAATAAGGTTGTCCACGGTAAAGAGGCGGTCATAGAGGCAAAGGCTTGCATCAATGCAGTCGTCTGCCGATACCCAGTGGATTGTGCCCTTTATCTTTCTACCGTCAGTGGGGTTGCCGTTACCTGTTTCAAGGTCACAACTACAAATAATTTCAGTAATTTCGCCGTTCTCGTCCTTTTTAATTTCCTCACAGCGAATGATATACGCACCCATAAGGCGAACCTCGCCATCAGGCTTTAAGCGGAAAAATTTGGGCGGCGGAACCTCTGCAAAATCAGAACGCTCAATAAAGAGGTTTCTTGTAAATGCGACCTTTCTTGTTCCTGCTTTTTCATCATTAGGATTATTGGGAAGATCAAAATACTCAGTTTTGCCCTCAGGGAAATTAGAAATTGTTACCTTAATGGGATCGCATACAGCAATTCTGCGAAGTGCGGTGGTGTTAAGCTCTTCTCTAAGGCAGTGCTCTAAGAGAGCATAATCAACAACGCTGTATGCCTTGGAAACGCCCGCTCTGCCTACAAAATCAAGGATAGAGCTTGCGGTATATCCGCGGCGGCGAAGACCGCAAAGAGTGGGCATACGGGGGTCATCCCAGCCGTCTACCCTTTTGGTTTCAACAAGCTCGCGCAGATAGCGTTTGCTCATTACAACGCCCGTTACATTAAGGCGGGCAAATTCATACTGATGAGGCTTTTTCTCAAAGCCGATATTATCAACAACCCAATCATAAAGCGGGCGGTGATTTTCAAATTCGAGCGAACAAAGTGAGTGGGTTATCCCCTCGAGCGCATCCTGAATGGGATGAGCAAAGTCATAGAGAGGATAAATGCACCATTTGTTACCCTGACGGTGATGCGGCTGGCGGCTTATTCTGTAAATAGCGGGGTCGCGCATATTCATATTGGGCGATGCCATATCAATTTTGGCTCTCAGTGTGCAGGCGCCATCCTCAAACTCGCCGTTTTTCATTTTCTCAAACAGCTCTAAGTTTTCCTCTACACTTCTGTTTCTATAAGGACTTTCCTTACCTGCCTCGGTTAAGGTTCCGCGGTACTCGCGCATCTCTTCTGCATTAAGGTTGCAGACATATGCCTTGCCGTCACGAATAAGCTTTACGGCATACTCATAGCACTTATCAAAGTAATCAGAGCCATAGAAGATACCGCCGTCAGGCTCTGCGCCGAGCCATTTAAGGTCTTCCTCAATAGCTCTTACATACTCATCGTCCTCACGGGCGGGGTTTGTATCGTCATAGCGCAAGTTAAATTTACCGCCATACTTCTTTGCGGTGGCATAGTTTATATATATCGCCTTGGCGCTTCCTATGTGCAGGTAACCATTAGGCTCGGGTGGAAAACGGGTGTGTATTTCCTTTACCTTTCCCTCAGCCAAATCGTTATCGATAATCTCGTGTATAAAATTAGATGCAATTTCCAAAATTAACAATCCTTTTCTTAGTTTTTAGCGTTTTCAAGGCGCTCTGTAACCTTATCTTTACCCAAAATCTTCATAATCTCGTAAAGGTCGGGGGAATTTCTTCTGCCCGTTACTGCTACTCTGAGCACCATGCTCACATCGCCTATATGTCCCTTATAAAGCTCGGGATTTTTCTTGTAGAGCTTGGTTTTGGGAGCATAGCCTAAAGACTCAGCAAGCTCAGTCATTTTAGAGAACCAGGTTTCCTGATCGTCATCCTCGCTATAGCTTTCTGCAAAACGGGTGAGGATTTCGTTTTTATCCTCGGCACTTACGGTTTCGGGGAACTCGCCGCTCTGCACAAAGAAATCATCATAGAAGAAAGAAACATAATCGTGAACCTCGTTCCACTTTGCGATGTCCTTTCTCGGTTTTTCGCCGCCTCTGCCGATAGCCAAAATACTCTTAGCATACTCGGGATTTTCGGCAAATTTCTCGTAAAGTGCGCTGTCATTCTGCTTTGCCCACTCGGTTACCTGAGTGCAAACCTCGTCGGCAGTCATAGTGCTGATGGTGTTGCGGCTGACATCCAAGAGCTTGTCCATATCAAAAAGGCAGCCCGAAACACTCATTTTCTCTGCTGAGAACTTAAACTCATCAAGGTCTGCAGTGGGATTTGCTATTCTCCATTCCTCGAAATTGGAATTTAAAAGTGTCATTATATACTCAGTAACACTCTTGGCGGCAAAGCCCTGCTCGTAGTAATAGGCAAGCGATGCCTCAGGGTCCTTGCGCTTGCTAAGCTTGCGCTTGGTGCCGTTATCGAGCTTCATAAGCTGGGCAATGTGCATATATTTAGGCTGCGGGAAGCCGAGAGCCTTAAATAACTGAACATGAAAAGGCAGGGTTGCAAGCCATTCCTCGCCGCGAACAACGTGGGTAACACCCATTGTCTGCTCGTCTACTGCGTGAGCAAAGTGGTAGGTGGGAATACCGTCAGACTTGAGCATAACATGGTCAATATTGTTTTCAGGGAACTCAAGTCTACCTTTAATAAGGTCGTCAATATGATCATTGTTTTCGGGATTTCCGTCACTCTTAAATCTAAGGACAAATTTTTCGCCGTTTTTTACCTTTTCTTCGATTTGCTCATAGGAAAGGTTGCGGCAAGAGGCATATTCTCCCCAATATCCAAAGTTTTGCTTTTTAGCTTCCTGCTCTTTGCGCATTTCCTCAAGGCGCTCTTCACTGCAGAAGCAGGGATACGCTTTTCCCTCTGAGATAAGGCGCTTTGCATATGCCTTGTAGATGTCGGCACGCTGACGCTGATAGTAGGGACCGTAATCGCCGCTTTCGCCCTCTTCATTTGCGCCCTCGTCGAAAATGATATTATATCTCTTAAGCGAGCTTAAAAGAATTCCGACTGCGCCCTCAACCTCGCGCTTTTGGTCGGTATCCTCAATTCTGAGAATGAAAGTGCCGCCGCTCTGATGGGCAAGGCGCTCACTTGTCATCGCAGGGAAAAGGTTTCCGAGGTGGACAAAGCCTGTGGGGCTGGGTGCAAGACGGGTAACGCAAGCGCCCTCGGGAAGATTTCTCTCAGGGTACTTTTTCTCTATCTCTTCAATAGTTAAAGTACACTCGGGATACAGCAGATCTGCAAGTTTTTTGTTATCTATCATGACAATGCTCCGTTTCTGTTTATTGCCTTAAAAATCACATAATAATACAGAATATATTTTACCTCTACTGCGGAGCATTGTCAAGGATTTTCCCTAATATACGCACTCTAAAAACTAATTTAAAATTGCAAATCCTAAATTGAGGTAGGCGGCAAACAAAAGCCAGATAAGATAAGGGATTTGCAGCAGCGCCGCAAGGGGACTTATGCGGTAAAAGCTCACTATCATAAGCACAACAAGAGCAATTAAAAGAAGTATCCAGACAAATGAAAAGGTTAAGAGTCCGAGATTAAAAAACAAAATCGGCCAGATAAAGTTAACAAGGAGCTGCGCGTAGTAAAGCTTTGAGGCAGTTTCGGTGTTATTTGATTTTGAAATCACAAGGGTAATCGACACCGCCATAAGAATATAAAGTATACTCCATACAATTCCAAAGAGAAAAGGCGGCGGTGAGAGCGGCGGTTTTGTAAGCGCATTATATGCGGGTGTGGGACGGGAGATAAGGCCTATGAGTGCACCGCCACCTAAAGCGAGCACAAGGTTAAAAATAAACGGGAGCGGTCTAATAACTATGCTTTTTTTCATTATTTTGCCTCCAAATAAAAGTTGTGTATTTAATTCTATTCCAACCTCATACAAAAAAGCACAAAAAGCAGACCGGCAATATAAGTTGCCCCCTCGTTTGCCCTTTATATTTCTAAAAAATTATTGATATTTTGTCATAGTTGTGGTAAAATAAGGTTACCACACGACATTTTAATATTGCCAATACATAGAAGTGTGTATTTTTATCTCTCGGTAAAAATGCAGGCTCTATTTTCGCATACTTCGGTATTGGCAGGAAATGTTGTGTGGTAGCAATTACGGGCTATGCATTTTTCGGTGTGTGTAGCCTTGTGTTGCACACACTTTTTTATTTTTAGGGGGTGAGATTTTATGAGAGAAAAGATATATATCTATAATACGCTTACAAAAACATTACATATTAAAGGCTTTTGCTCCAACGGAAGCGAAGTTGGCAATGAATTGTTTGAAACCGAAGATGAAGTAATAAAAGCTAAGGGCAAGGGTTTTATAATGTGTAAAACTTGTGAGGAAAAGAAAGAAAAAGTACTGCAACAAGCAGTAAAAAGTAATTGCTAAAATAGAAAGAAGGATATTTATGTTTTGTCAAAAATGTGGTACTGAAAATAATAATGATGCTTTATTTTGTAGCAAGTGTGGAAATTCGTTTGATGAGGTGAAAACTGATGCAACGAAAGAGATTGAAACAAGCACTAAAGAAATTAAAAAGAAGATTGCCTCTGCTCATGTATTGAACATTGTCGCAGGTGCCTTGCTGGTTGTTTGCTTGTTGATGACAGTTTATTTTGTAAATAACAGTGGAATTTCTTCTACAACAACTTCCAATAAAAGTCCTACTACAACTACAACGAATGTGAGCTTTGAAGACCATAGTAAGTTTGTTTATATTACAAGTATAGGTGCAGGATTTTTATTTCTGTTGGGACTGGCAATTTATAAATCAGACAAAATTTCTACCCAAAAGAAATATTCACTAGCATATATGTTGATTTCCATTCCTGTGTGTGCTTTTTCGGTTTTTGCCAGCTTTATAAATTCTTTTGCAACTTGTGGCTTGAGCTTTTTGCTACTTGCATGTTGTATAATGCAAATAGTAGTTGGTGCAAAATTTTATATGGCGACCAAATCATATGATAATTGATAAAAAAGAGTTTCAAAATTTAAGAATTACTATATATGCCGTTTTTCAACTAACAGGGATATTACAGTGCACATTACCCTTTAAATATCTTTGCGACAGAAAAGACTATTCCTGTTTTCTTTGTGGTATGCGACATGCGATTGATTGTATTTTACAGCTTGATTTCCTAAACGCATATAAAAATAATAATTTAATCGTTATATTAATGCTGATAGCATGTTTTATGCTTATAGATACAGTGATTATAATCTATAATCGAATCAAATTAAAATGTACTAAACATTAAAAAATGGGGCGGCGGTGCCGCCCCATTTTTGTTGCGTGGTAGGATAAATTGTGTTAAAATGTTTTCGGTGATGGAAATGGAAATTTACAATCGCAAAACGGTGCGCCTTAAAAATTATAACTACAACACACCAGGACATTATTTTATAACTGTTTGTACCAAAAACAAACAAAAGATATTATGTGATATTGTAGGGACCGGCGTCCTCGACGGTCCAAAAATCGTAATGTTCAAATTCGGCGAGATTGCAAAAAGCCATATTGAAGAAATGAAAGACTTTTATTCTCATATAAAGATTGAAAAATATGTTATTATGCCAAATCATATACATTTTCTGATAAATATTCCTGAAACAAATGGATCGTCGGAGACGCCGGTCCCTACAAATTCCTATATTGCACAGCTTGTTTCAACATTTAAAAGATTCTGCAACAAGGAAATCGGGGAAAATATCTGGCAATACAGGTCATACGACCACATTATTCGTGACGAAGCTGACTATCTCAAAATTTGGAACTATATTGACACAAACCCGAATAAATGGAGCGAAGACTGTTTTTACATGTAAAAATATTGTACTATGGACCGTCGGGGACGCCGGTCCCTACAATTAAATGGTTTACATCACTTGCAAAAAACGGGATGTCGAGGGCGCCGGTCCCTACTATGTGACTTAAAAATTGCAAACTAAAAAGGACTTGGAGAAAATCTCCAAGTCCTTTTAATTTTAATTTGCAGAAATTAGTTGAGCTCTGCGAAGTATTTGATAGTTCTGACCATCTGGCTGGTGTAGGAGTTCTCGTTGTCATACCAAGAAACAACCTGAACCTCGAAGAGATCCTCAGCGATCTGTGCAACCATTGTCTGAGTTGCATCAAAGAGGGAGCCGTATTTCATACCGATAACATCGGAAGAAACGATGGGATCCTCATTGTAGCCAAAGGACTCGGAAGCAGCAGCCTTCATAGCAGCGTTGATTCCCTCTTTAGTTACATTAGCACCCTTTACAACAGCGGTAAGGATGGTGGTGGAGCCTGTGGGAACAGGAACTCTCTGTGCAGAGCCAATGAGCTTGCCGTTGAGTTCGGGGATAACAAGACCGATAGCCTTTGCAGCGCCGGTGCTGTTAGGAACGATGTTTGCAGCGCCAGCTCTTGCTCTTCGCAGGTCTCCCTTTCTGTGAGGACCGTCAAGAATCATCTGGTCGCCGGTATAAGCGTGAATGGTGGACATAATTCCGCTCTGGATAGCAGCGTAGTCATTAAGAGCCTTAGCCATAGGAGCTAAGCAGTTGGTGGTGCAGGAAGCAGCAGAAATGATAGCATCGTCAGCGGTGAGGGTGTCCTCATTAACACTGAAAACGATGGTTTTAAGGTCATTGCCTGCGGGAGCAGAAATAACAACCTTCTTTGCGCCTGCATCAATGTGAGCCTGGCTCTTTTCTTTAGAACAGTAGAAACCTGTGCACTCTAAAACAACATCAACGCCGATTTCGCCCCAAGGAAGATCCTTAGCGTCTTTCTCTGCGTAGATTTTGAGAGTTTTACCGTCAACAGTGATGGTGCCTGCCTCATCGTCAGCAGCTACGGTGTGAAGATTCTCACCAAGCTTGCCGCAGTAACCGCCCTGTGCGGTGTCATACTTTAAGAGATGTGCGAGCATTGAAGGCTTGGTAAGATCGTTGATAGCAACAACCTCATATCCCTCTGCGCCAAACATCTGTCTGAATGCGAGACGTCCGATACGTCCGAAACCGTTAATAGCAACTTTAACTGACATATTAATTTACCTCCTAAATATTTTGGCATTTACTATTTTATAACAAACCTTGCAAATATACAATATTTTTTTAAAAAAAATTCTCATATTTCAAAAAATTGTGAGCATTGATAAAAATGACAGTTTTTTTGTTAAAAATCTATCAATTTTCTACATTATTTTTTATTGATGGTTGAAAATTGTCGAAAAATGATATATAATTCTATTAAAAGTAATTTTGGAGAGGAAGGTTTTATGCAGGACATACAGTTTGACAAGCTAAAAAAAGCTTTTGAGCACTCTCCTATCCCCTTTGCACTCCTTGATAGCACACTTGCGACCATTTATTCCAACAGCGCTCTTTCCCAAATAAACGGTTGCGAGCCTTTAAATCTCTTTAAGAGTATGGACAAGGATAATGTATTAAATCATCTTAAGACAGAGAAAGCATATGAGTTTGTTTATGACCTGCCTGATATGGTGAGCCTGCGCTTTACTCTTACCGCGCTATTTTCTGAATCCGAGAGTGATGAGCTTATCGGAGCCGCCGCTATTATTCATCCCGATATGCCTCTTTCACAAAACCCCTTCTTCTCGGCTGATGATAACGAGTGTCAGATGGCGATAAACCGCGAGCTTAGAGACAGAATAAGCGTAATGTTTACATCTATATATGCATTATCGCAGCTTAGTGAACTGGACAAATCGCACAGGGTTTGCGAGTATATAAACAGCATAAATCAAAACTGCTATCAGCTTCTGCGGGTTTCGGATAATCTTGCAAAAATCATGCGGCTTTCGGCTCAGAATGACTTTGCAAATTTCCGTCTTGTTGATTTCTCACAGTATCTTAAAAAGCTGATTTTGACAGTAGTGCATTTAGATAACAAAAACCTTATTCCCATTCACTTCTCTTGTCCCGATGAGGTTATTCCTGTTAAGCTCGATTTAGAAAGAATGGAATTTGCGATAGTAAATATCCTGCTCAACTCACTAAAATACACCCGTGACGGCAACGAGGTAAGTGTTTCGCTTAAAAGTGACGGAAAAAATGCAGTTGTCAGCATTTGTGACAAGGGCGCGGGAATTCCTAAAAACATTTTGCATCTTGTCGGCACTCCTTATTTCTCCTATTCACACGGTGGAAAATTTGAGGCAGGCTTTGGCGTAGGGCTTAATATTGCTAAAAGGTATATTGCGGCTCACTCAGGTCTGTTTTCCATTCAGAGCGTTGAGGGAGAGGGCACAACAGTTACCTTCTCTATTCCTATAGATAGTAGTGATGCTACCTGTGGCGGCACAGATTTCTTAAGCTCTCCGCCTGATTTCAGCCCCGAGCGCAAGTTTTCTCAGACGCTTATTCAGTTAAGTGAGGTTTGCTACTACCCTGCTCTTTAACCAATAAATTTTTTTATCTTATATTTAAAGCCCCGATGTTTTTCATCGGGGCTTTTTAGTCTATCTTACACATTTTTTACAAGGGGTTAGCAGATAAATATTTATTGCATCCTCTAAGTCTGCTTGTTTGGAGTTTTTTCCGCCGCAGGTAGAGCTGTAATGGTACCTCTTGCCCGTTGGTGTTATGTAGACAGTCTTGCTTTTATAATCCTGAGTTTTGGAATTGTAATCATTGCTTTGCTGCTCCGCTTTTGACGAATAGGTTTTTATAGCTTGGCTTGTTGAATTTGTGGCATTTTCCCTACATCCGAAAAATATTGTTAAAATTATAAAAACCAAAGCCGCTGATATAGTTTTTTCAAAAATCCTCTAAACATATTTTAATCCCTTACATATTTTGTGTTATAAATTATAACATATATTTCTAACAAAAGTCAAGCCATAATAATGGTGAGGTGAGTGATATGAAAAACAAACTAATTATAAACAAAAAAGGATTAAAAGGTGACGATGGTTATCGTACATTTTCTGTTAGAATAAAACAAGAAACCATAGAGGCACTGGAAAAACTCTCACATAATACAAACCGCTCTAGGAACGAAATTATAAATCTCCTTCTTGAATTTGGAATTGAAAATTGTGAAGTAAAATAAATAAAAAAGCCGCCGAGTTCGGCGGTTTTTAATTCATTTTCTGTATTTATAATATGTAGCTTACTCCTAAGAGCAGGTAGAGCGGACCGAAGCAGTAAATCATAAACATTTCCTGATGCGGAACCTTTGTTCTGAAAAGGTCGGTAAGCAAGAGGCACTCAAATGCATATGCACCCGCTCCGCAAAAGTAAGCCACTGCTTTAAGGGTGTGAGTGGCGCTGTGCAAAAAGAAAGACAGTAAAAAAAGCACAACTGCAGAGGATACTAAAAGGTTTCGCAAAATCAGCATTAAGTATGCAAGTTTTGGATGATGACCGTGTGTCAGCTCCTCCTTATCAGGAATAGTTACATCAACGGTGTGTTTAATTTGTTCCAAAATTTGGGACATAAGTTACCTCCGATTTTAATTTATACTATATTTTATCAGAAATAGAAACTTTTTGCAATAATATATGTAAAATTAGGCGTTTCCTTTCCAACATATTGCCCCAGTATTTGCAGATAATAACTGTGAGGTGATATAATATGGCAAAAAAAGGAATGAAAAGGCCTGACCGCACTCACACAAGGTCGCACAATGAGGTGCCGCCCGTAAGTGAAATTCAGGGCAAGGCAAGAAGCGGAAAAGTAAAGGCAAATGATATTATTGCAGGTACTCACGCTCCCACTCAGAAGGTTTATCATACTACTCCGTTTTCTATGGAAAGACCCATTTCGCAGATTTTTTCCGAGATAGATACCGACCTTGCAAGAGATAATCTTGAAAATGACATTACCGCCGCCGATTTACAAGACCTTTAAAGCAAAAAACTCATCCGCTTTTTGCGGATGAGTTTTTATATACCCAAAAACAGAATAGCGGCGAGGCCGTAATAGGACACTACTGCAACGAGGTCGTTTATGGTTGTAATAAGCGGCCCTGAGGCTACTGCGGGGTCAATTTTGAGCTTTTTAAAAATCAGCGGAATTGTTGTGCCAGAAATGCTCGAAAGCAGCATTGACAAAGCCATTGCCACCCCTGTGCACATTGACACCGAAAAAGAAAGCTGACGACTTTCAGCCATAAACACAGAAAGATAAAATCCTATTAAAACAAAGGATATAGCGCCCAAAATGGCGCCATTGCAAAACCCTATCCGCATTTCCTTTAAAACGAGAAAAAGCTTTTGTCTGCCGTCTACCCCCTCATCCACAAGCACTCGGATTGTTACGGCAAGCGACTGTGTGCCGACATTACCCGCCATTGCAAGCACAAGAGACTGAAAATTAACTATCAGGCTGAGATTTTTTACAACATCCTCAAAAAGTCCCACCGTAGCAGATACGAGCGTTCCGAGAAAAAAGAGCACCACAAGCCACGGAAGGCGTTTTGCAAGGCTTTTTTTGAGCGGCTCGTACAGTTCTTCCTGTGCGCTGAGTCCTGCAAGTTTTGCATAGTCCTCCATTAGCTCATCGTCAACAAGCTGCGTTATATCCTGAGAGGTCAGCACCCCTTTCAAAACGCCATCTCTGTTAACAACTGCGATAAGATCATCTGTACTCTCTTTAAGCCGCTCTATGCACTCATCGATAGCTTCATCGTAATACACAAGCGGCTTAAATGGGGTTACTATATTTTCAAGGCTCGTGCCCTCCCGCGCGATTATAAGGTCGGCAAGCTTTATACTGCCGACAGCCTTCCCCTGTGCATCCACCACAAAAATCAGAGAAACATTATGTTTATCTGCCGCCTGAGTTATAAGCTGTTTCATAGCCGCCTTGACATTTGCTCCGACAGAAACTGAAACAAAATTGCCGCTTGCCCTCTCGCCTATTATTTCGGCATTTTCAAGTTTAAAAGCTGTATGACCCTTGTTCTGCACGGCCACTTTCTCCTTTGCTTATGAATTTCGGCTATATTCGTAGTATTCCCAAAGAAAATTACGAAAACCACAATTCTTTATTCTTTATTCTATATTTATATAGAACATTTTAATTTAAAATGTTGTTATATCTATTATAATTAGATTTGATTATTATAACAAAAAACAAGCCCCGTATAAGAGATCTGCTCTTATACGGGGGCTTTTATATCATATTAAAATTATTCAGCGCCGTTTTTTACAGCTTCTGCATCAGCAGCCTGAATTTCAGGGTCGTAAGAAATAACCGGCTCTACATCCTTATTCTTAACCTTGCGGTCAACATAGTTGCGAGTAATCTTCACTACAAGGGGAAGCATAACAAGAACACCGATAAGGTTAGGAATCATCATAAGTCCGTTAAATGTGTCGGAGATGTCCCAAGCAAGTGATGAAGTGAGTACTGCACCAAAGATAACGGTACAAACATGGATAATTCTGAAAATAATGGTAGTCTTTGCTCCAAAAAGGTATTCCCAAGCCTTAGAGCCGTAATGAGACCAGCCCAGAACAGTGGTGAACGCAAACAGGAACATTGCTATTGCAATAAATCTCTGACCGATATCGCCCCAAGAGAATACCTCATTAAATGCACCGCCAACTAAGGTTGCATCTGAAAGGCCTGCAGCAACCTCACCGGTTTCAACATTGAATACACCCGAGGTAAGACCGCCGGAAGTAAGAACAACAAGAGCAGTCATGGTGCAGACAACCATAGTGTCAGCGAATACCTCGAAGATACCCCACATACCCTGCTTAACAGGTTCCTTGACGCTGGAGTTAGAGTGAACCATAACAGAAGAACCAAGACCTGCTTCGTTGGAGAACACACCACGCTTAAAGCCATTGGTCATAGCGATGATTACGCCGCCGATACCGCCTCCAACAAATGCCTGAGGCTTGAATGCATTAACAAAGATTGCCTTGAATGCAGGAATAATTGCATCATAGTTGATGCCTATGATAACAAGACTTCCTACTACGTAGAGAACAACCATAAAGGGAACGATTTTCTCGGCAACATTTGCGATTCTCTTAACACCGCCGAGGGTGATTACTGCGGTAAGTATCATAATAAGAACGCCTAAGAGAATACTGTAAAGAGAAATGCCTTCAAATACCATAATGGAAGAAAGAGCCTTTACATCGAAAGCAGCGGAAACATTGGCAACAATCTTGTTTACCTGTCCCATACTACCAATACCGAAGGAAGCCAGCATTGCGAAAATGCAGAAAAGAACGGCAAGAACCTTACCAATCCATTTGCAGCCTTTCTTTGCACCGAGACCATCGCTAAGATAGTACATAGCGCCGCCGGACCATTCACCTTGAGAGTTCTTACGGCGATAATAAATGCCGAGAACATTTTCAGCATAGTTAGTCATCATACCGAAGAATGCAGCAACCCACATCCAGAAAACTGCGCCTGCGCCGCCAATGCATATAGCGGCGGCAACACCTGCGATATTACCTGTACCGACTGTTGCGGCAAGAGCAGTACAAAGTGCCTGGAAGGGAGAAATAACGCCCTTTTCCTTACGATGCTTAATTACGTCTTTGGTAAACATACTGCCAATGGTATTCTTCCACCAAAGGCCGATGTGGGTTACCTGAAACGCCTTGGTACAAAGGGTAACGATAATACCCGTTCCGATGAGGAGCGCGAGGCCGAATATACCCCATACAACTCCGTTGATACTGCCGTTGATTTCGGCAATCTTGTCAAGAATCATGTCTCAACTCTCCTGTCTCTTTTTTCTTAATAAAAAAAATCCGAACATTTCTGTTCGGACAAATCGACTCCAAATAATCAAGCGATTAATTAGATCATAGACTTTGTCCTTTTGCCTGAGAGATTCGGCGTTTTTTACACGCCTTGCACCTTCGGCACTCACTTAAGAGATTCTCCAGAGTCCCCTCCACCTTCAGTCAAAAGCTTCCTAAAGGCTTCATCGAGCTTTATTAAGTTGAGTATAGTATACCACCATGCTTTAGCAGAGTCAAGTAGTAATTTAGCAAAATTTGAATATTTCTGTAGTATTTTTATAAGATTATAAACAAATCTACATTCAAAAAGACCTGCTTTGCCGGGTAGACAAACCAAGTCTTTTAATTTGGTGCGGTTGTTCATAACGGAATTAGTTCATATTACTTATTTATGCTTAAATGATTTGAGTATGCCATTTCTTGGAGCCATTTATAAATGCCTTGTATTTGGTATTTTTTAGGAAATTCGAACTTTCTCGCAGAAACCGATACTCCACCATTAGCGCGAAAATATGGAGAAGAAATAAACTCAATGTTAAGTTCACAATCATCCAAACCGAATCCAGCCGTTTCCGCTGAAACATTTATAATAGAATCAAGGTATATTGAACTAACTCGCGATTTTTGTCCTGTTGCACCTTGTTTATCGAAATCTATAATTCTCTTATCAGTAAATATAACAACATCTCTTACTAATACAAAACCGGTATGTATGCTTTCTCCATCCATCAAGTACATACCATAATCCTGTGTTAATTTTTCAGGTGTTACTTCGGAAAGATTACCCATCAATCCTTGCATAATGTTACCACCGATTTTATCCATCAATCCCATTTGTGTTTCTCCTTTCAAGTATCCGTTATGAAACAAAAAAGTGCGCAGCCGAAGCTACGCACCGAAAAACACATAACTCCGATTGCTGCGACACAACTTTTGACAAACCACAAGAGAAAGCCAAAATAGAGAATGTGTTTTTACCGAAATAAAAACACTTCTCCTATAGTTTGTCCCAATATTAAGTTGTGTCGCAGTGTTATTTTATCATAACCGAAATGATAATGCAATAGTTTTTGCAAGCATCGTGGATGGATATCCATACTTGTTAGGGAGGTCCCTAATACCTCAACCCTTTCTCAAGACAAAAAAGAATGTTCATAACGGTTAAGTCCGTTATGAACATTCAACATGGTGCGGGTAACAGGGGTCGAACCTGCATGGTTTCCCGCTAGATCCTAAGTCTAGTGCGTCTGCCAATTCCGCCATACCCGCGTATTGCTTATTATAGCATTATTTATGGCGGCTTGTCAACTTCCTTTTTAAATGTTTATGGTAGTAATTTAGGGATTTAAAGCTTTACAATGTGCGGTGGGTGTTTTAAGGCAGGGATTACCTTTTCTTTAAGCTCCTCGGTTTTCATTTTAAGGCTTGAGGTGTTAATACAGGGGTGGCAACCGAAATACTCGCAGGAGAGAACATCCTCGTCTATAAGCAGGGTAACTGCGTTTTCGGTGTCATTAATAAGCCCCAAAATGCTGACCGAGCCAGGAGTTATATCAAGATATTTTTCCATATGCTCAGGACTTGCAAAGGAAAGGCGGGCGGAGCCTATCTGCGCCGACAGGTCCTTGGTTTTAAAGGGCTTGTCAGCCGGCATACACAAGAGATAAAATGCTGTTTGCTGGCGGTTGCAGAGGAAGAGATTTTTGCAAATTCTCACATTCAGAGCGCGGTCCACCTCCTCGCACGCCTCCATAGTATCTGCGGGCGGGTGGTCTACTCTTGAATATTCGACAGAGAGCGCATCGAGAAAATCATATGTTCTGAGTTCCTTAGCGAGTCTGCCCTCTGTGTTTTGCGGCCTTCCCTTTTCCAACATTTATATCAGCTCTTTTCCTTGTTTTTGTTTTATATAGTGCGGCTGTTATGGCAGGTAAAGTAAATTATCTGCAGATTTGATGATACGCTCCTAAGTAGTGAAAGGGCGCTGTCGAGATTTTTTTCATCGAGAGCATAAAACGGATCATCAAGCAGCAGGAAAGGTTTTTCCTTTTCAAACATAGCATCGATAACCGAAAGGCGCAAGCAGACATCCATAACACTTTTCTGGCCGCTTGAGAAAAAGTCAGAAATTCTGCCAACTCCCTCTCGCTCTACCAAAAGCTCAAGTTCGCCGCTGAGTTTAGCATCCTTTGCATCAGCATCAAGGAACATGCCGCTGTATTTAGCAAAGCT
Organism: Oscillospiraceae bacterium; assembly: GCA_045655125.1. GTDB lineage: Bacteria > Bacillota > Clostridia > Oscillospirales > Ruminococcaceae > SIG578. The sequence continues at coordinate 994 of JAZOOR010000058.1, read as the reverse complement.
TAAGTTTATGCCCGCGGAATATTTTTCCGAAAGTTCGGTTTTAGTTTCAAGCAAAAGCTGCTGGGTGAGTTTTAAGCTATTTAGCTTTGAGGTGTACATAAGCTGTGCTTCGTTTTCGGTTTCTATAAGCTCCTCTAGTTCATTTTGCTCGGTGCGGCTTTGCGACAGCCTTTCCGCCTGTATTCGAAGGTTGGGAATTTCCTCTAAAATCTGCGAAATCCTTTGTTCAAGACTTTCCAGTTTTTCAGACAGCTCTGATACCGAGCCGCTCTCGGTGGGAGCAGAAAGGTTTTCTATATTATCGCGCTCATAGCACTCAGCCGCCTCTTTTTCGGTTTCTACAAGTTCCTCTTTAAGCCTTGAATAAACATCTGCATCTGATTTTACCATTTCGAGCATTAAGGGAAATTCATCAGAAGCGGCATTTACACCGATACCCAAAAACCTCTTTTGAATATCTTTTTGAAGGTTATCTATTTTCTTATTAAGATTATCTCTGTTATCAAATGTGGGAAGCACCTCGTTTAAATATCTCTCGCGACGACGAGTGAGGTTTTCAAAGCTCTTCTGAGCATCTGCATCTCTTAAAACGCCATAAATCTCCATAAAACTCCAGCAGACCTCAAGTGTAGCTGCAAGCTCCTCTTTCGCGGCTTTTTCCCTTTGCTCCTGCTCTGCTATCTGCTCTTTTATGTATAGCGCAGACTTAAGCCTGTCTATTGCAGCGCTGACATCGGCATCTCTTGAAAAACCAAATTTCAAGAGAAATTCCTCTGTTTTTCTTCTATCCTCAAAACTGGCACCTGCACTCTGTGCAACCATTTTTCTGACAGACGAAATCAAAATAGAGGAAATCAGCGCCACTGCGCCAACCGCTGACAAAATAGCTCCTGAAACTATATTTACAAAGCAGGCGCCGACACCCAAAGCGATAACAACTGCTGACAGAATTATCCACAGAGTGCTGTTTTTCTGCGGTTTTATTGTTCCTCTT
>JAZOOR010000057.1:0-2051 GCA_045655125.1 Oscillospiraceae bacterium | reverse complement strand
CCAACCTTGAAAATTCCGTCATCCCACATCTTCTGAATAGGGATATAATCTTGAACCGATTTAGGAATTTTGTAGCTTTCTTTATCTTGCTTGAATAAGGTTCTGAGTGATTTAATCATACCTTTCGAATACCTCCTTTTCTTTCTTTTCTATATTTTCTTTAAGTGCTTTATAGTAGGTAGGCTCGCTTCTGAAAACGACCTGTTTGGGTTCTATGATTTCACTTTTAAGCCAAGCCCAAATAAATTTCTCGGCAGTCATCCCGTTATAGGTTATAAAGCCGAGTGCTGCAAAGGGTGCCGCACCCAACATACAAACCCAAGACACCGTTTCCGTTCCTGCATAGGGACTCACAAGAAAATACAGTAAAACTGCAACTGCGCATCCTAACACAGAGAATAGGAACTGTCTAAGAGATAAACCAAAAAACATTGATTCAGTATAGTTTCGTATTTCTCTGTTGATTTTTACTTCCAAAGCTAAAGCACCTCCTCACTTAATATTGGAATTTTGTAAATTTCAATGGCAACACTTTGTCTATTTCAACTTCTTGTATTCCACAGTCTATAATCGCATCAATCCATCTTTTCTGAATATAAAATGCGTGGACTTCTCCCTTTGCATGAGGATGTCTGCCATTTAATCTCAAGAAGTGTTTTGTAGAACATTTGCTTAGTTGATATGTTAAAGTGTTTTTCTTTCTTTCATTTACTTTTTCATAAACCTCAAAATCATAACCTTCATAAGTTATGATTTTATAAACTCTTACTAGCATTTTTTCACCTCTTTATAATCCCATCATTTCTCTAACGATTCGGTCTGCCATTTTAATAGATCCGACAAGCACTAACATATTGAATATCAATTCGCCAATATAACTCCAAACCTGCGTTACTGCCGCCGCACTTGTATCAACCACAGGCGGACTCGATGCAAACACAGAGAAGATAATACAAGCGAGTACAATGATTGCACCTTCAAGCAACACTGCGCAGAAGCTCTTCAAGAATTGCTTACCAACACTTTGTGTGGGTTCACCTGCAAAAGTTGAAAGCGGAATGGGTGCAATAGCTGCGTACATATATATCTTAAAGAATCTTCCATAAACTGAAAGAATCATAATAAAAGCAAGGATTGTTACGAACAATCCGCCAATTAAAGTGACCGCCCATAGCGGTATTGATTCAAAGAATCCGCAATCCTCAATAGCCGTAACAATGCTAGATGGCAAAGTCGAACTATTCGATAACGTAATTCCTGAAGCAGTAAGAATTTTAGAAATAACGCCTTGCACAATTTCAACGAGTTTTATCATTAGCTCTAAACCGTGCGTAATTACTATTTTTGCTATTGCAAATCTAATAAATAGTTTTAACGCGTGTTCCGGTTTCTTAACTTCAGTAAAACTACCGCAAGTCTTAACAACACCTACCACGAAGAAAAGGACAAGCAAGGCATAACCGATAGCTTGTAACGCTCCGTGAATACTTGTGATAACATTCCAAATATCGCCCCCTTTAAAGGTCTGTGGCGACTGAGTTATCAGCGTTACTATTTCAGCGAACTTCTCATTCCAAGTTTCAAGAGCGTTGCTTAGATTTTGTACTACCCAGTTATCTGACAATACTTTTTCCTCCTCTCATTAAACTTGAGGTGGTGGTTTTCACACCGCCACCTTTGACAACAAGCATCATTAACCTGTAATGAGGTTGAGGATTTCTTTAGCAAAGGTGATAATTACACCGCCTGCCAAAGTCAAAAAGCCGTTAGCTCTCTGCGAGGGGTCGTGAGATTTGAGGGACAAGCCGATCTGCACAACACCGAAGCCGAGTAGAATCATACCGATGGCACGAATAAGTCCAAAGATAAAGTCACTCAAGTTATTCACAACAGTCAACGGGTCATCGCTGGCAGCAAACGCCGTGAGAGATGTGCAACAAATGAGTGCAATCATCATCACGATACTGCAGTAGAACATAAAGCCTTTTCTTACATTGCCCTGCATAGGCAACTTCTTAGTAGATTTCTTAATCTTATTTGTTTTCATTTTC
>JAZOOR010000056.1:0-26277 GCA_045655125.1 Oscillospiraceae bacterium | reverse complement strand
TCGGGAAGGGGATACTTTTTAATTCCAAAATGATAATAAAGCCCTGCCTGAGCGCCCCAGCAGATGTGCAGAGTACTCTGAACGTGAGTTTTTGACCACTCCATAATCTCGCAAAGCTCATCCCAATAGGTAACCTCTTCAAATTCCATCTGCTCAACAGGTGCGCCTGTTATAATCATTCCGTCAAAATTGCGGTCCTTTATGTCGTCAAAGGTTTTGTAGAATGCGAGCAGATGCTCCTCTGAGGTGTTCTTGGATTTGTGGGTTTTTGTGTGAATAAGTTCAAGCTCAATCTGAAGCGGTGTGTTTCCTAAAAGACGGGAAAACTGAGTTTCTGTGTCGATCTTGGTGGGCATCAGGTTAAGAAGCAGAAGTTTAAGAGGACGAATGTCCTGAGTGATTGCCCTTGTTTCTGTCATAACAAAGATGTTCTCATCAGTCAGCGTCTTAACAGCGGGAAGCTGATTGGGAATTTTGATTGGCATAGCTTAAAAACCTCTCTAAAATTTAAACATTACTGAGCGCCTGCTCAATGTCTTCAATTAGGTCCTGAGCATTTTCAATTCCGCAGGAAAAACGAATGAGGTCGGGCGCAACTCCTGCAGCTTTGAGTTCCTCGTCATTCATCTGACGGTGTGTGGCATTAGCAGGGTGCAGACAGCAGGTACGAGCGTCTGCAACGTGGGTTTCGATAGCGGCAATCTTAAGATTTTTCATAAATACCTCTGCCGCACTTCTGCCACCCTTTACTCCGAAACTTACAACGCCGCAAGAGCCATTGGGCAGATATTTCTGTGCAAGCTCATAGTCGCTGTCGCCCTTAAGTCCGCAGTATTTAACCCAGGCAATTTTGGGATGCTTCTCTAAATACTCGGCAACAGCCTGAGCATTCTCGCAGTGCCTTTTCATTCTCAAATGCAGACTTTCAAGACCGAGATTTAAGATAAATGCGCTCTGCGGAGCAGGGGAGCAGCCAAAGTCACGCATAAGCTGTGCAGTAGCCTTTGTAATAAATGCGCCCTCAAGACCAAAACGCTCGGTATAGGTAATTCCGTGATAGCTGTCATCGGGGTAGCAAAGCCCTGGGAACTTGTCAGGATATTTTGTCCAGTCAAATTTGCCCGAATCAACAATACATCCACCGACTGCTGCGCCGTGTCCGTCCATATACTTTGTGGTAGAGTGGGTTACAATATCTGCGCCCCACTCAAAAGGACGGCAGTTTACAGGTGTTGCAAAGGTGTTGTCGATGATAAGGGGACAACCGTGTGCGTGAGCGGCATTTGCAAACTTTTCAATATCAAGAACATTAAGTGCGGGATTAGCAATGGTTTCACCAAAAACTGCCTTGGTGTTGTTCTTGAACGCAGCATTAAGCTCATCCTCGGTGCAGTTGGGAGAAACAAATGTAAAGTCAATGCCCATTCTCTTCATAGTAACGGCGAAGAGATTGTATGTTCCGCCGTAGAGAGCAGAAGATGCAACAACATGGTCGCCGCAGGATGCAATATTAAAAATAGAAAAGAACGATGCTGCCTGACCCGAAGAGGTGAGCATAGCGGCAGTACCGCCCTCAAGCTCGCAGATTTTGGCTGCAACGCTGTCGCAAGTGGGGTTCTGAAGCCTTGAATAGAAATATCCCGAAGCCTCTAAGTCAAAAAGCTTGCCCATCTCTTCGCTTGTTGCGTATTTAAATGTTGTGCTCTGAATAATAGGTATCTGTCTGGGTTCTCCGTTTTTGGGAGTGTATCCACCCTGAACGCAGGTGGTTTCAATTCTGTGTTTACTCATTTTTCCATCTCCTTAAAAAATAAAACCGCCTCAAAGAAAACTTTGAGACGGAAAATCCGCGGTACCACTCAAATTGCGCCATAAAGCGCCACTTACAGACTCTGACAAGCCCTTCGCATTAACGCAGCGATCACACGAAAAACCCTAACGCATAATTGCGCTCAAATTTTCAGCTCAGAAGCCATAGGCATTTTAAATTCTCCGCTGTCTGCTCGCACCACCCGCCGACTCTCTTAAAACCTTAAATTTAAGCCCTCTCCGTCATAGCTTTTTATATTTAGTTTTTGTTATTATACCGCTCTTTTTAAAATTTGTCAATCTTTTATTTAGTTGACAGGAATAAATAAATAAGGTATATTATACAAATAGACACAAGGAGAGTGAATTTATGGAATATATAAAAGCCGTCCTTTACGGTATTATAGAGGGAATAACCGAATGGCTTCCAGTCAGCAGCACAGGTCACCTTATATTAGCACAAGGCTTTTTACCCCTCGATGGCTCAAAAGACTTTGTTGATATGTTTAACTATGTTATTCAGCTCGGCGCCATTTTTGCAGTAATAGTTTTATTCTGGCAAAAGCTCTGGCCCTTTAAAATGCCCGATAAAGGCGCAAAATTTCTTTCGATTGACACGGGAATTTTCAAAAAAGAACAGTGGACACTGTGGTTTAAAGTGCTTGTAGCAACCATTCCGGCTGTGGCAGGAATAGTTATAGATGAGCTTTTAGAGGATGTAATGTATGCAGAGTCTGGCACACCTACTGATGTTGGTCTTATTGTTATATGTACAGCTCTTGTACTTTACGGAATTCTGTTTATTATCATAGAAAAAGCAAACAAGAATCGTAGTTTTAAAATAAACTCAACCTCAGATATAACCTATAAAATTGCTCTTTTAATCGGTTTTTTTCAGCTTCTTGCAATTATTCCCGGTACATCGCGCTCGGGAGCTACCATTATCGGCGCTCTGATTATAGGAGTTTCCCGTCCTGCCGCTGCAGAGTTTAGTTTCTTTATGGCAATTCCTGCAATGTTCGGAATGAGCTTTCTGAAAATAGTAAAATTCCTTTCGGAAAGCAGCTTTTCCATAAATGAAATTGTAATTCTGATTATCGGAATGATTGTTTCACTGCTCGTTTCGATGGTGTGCATCAAAAAGCTTATGGAATATGTCAAAAAACGCGATTTTTCGGTTTTTGGCTACTACCGCATAATTTTAGGTATTGTTTTAGTCCTTTATTTTCTTTTAACTAAATAGTAAAATAGTAATAAAAATAAAAAGCTCCCTAAGAGCCGTACTCTAAAGGACAGTAATTTAAAAAGCAGAAACGAAAAATCGTTTCTGCTTTTGTTTGTATAAGGTTTTAGGATATCCTAAAGTTTTGGAAAATGTGCCGTACATTTTCCCTGCTTGCTACGGCGTAAGACATTATTTTCTAAACACAAATAAATATTCATGCGCAATTAATAAAAAATTATATTTTACACTATTTGTTTTCCAATATCCAGTAGCCTTACAGTTATGTTGCTCTTTAATAATTAGCTCTTTAAGTTTGAATCCTGCTTCTTCAAAAGTTCGCATAACATCAAATGACATTGGAATCATATGTCCTTTGTGACGAGTATCACCCATAAGGACAGCGCAAAACTTGTCTTTTTTGAGAACTCGGTAACTTTCTGAAGCAACCTTTTTCATTTCCTCAAGAAAATCTTTTACTTTTAGCAAAGACAAATCTTCAGGTATATCCTCACTATACTGAATTATATCTGCATACGGTGGATGTGTGCAAATCAAATCAATACTGTTGTCTGGTACGAAATCAAGATGTCTTGCATCGCCTTTGTGCAGATATACTTTTCCGTTTGCACCATCGTGTTCGAAATCTGTTTTTTCTCTACAACGAGTAAGAGCAATATCGTTTACATCGACGCCAATAATGTCTCTATTTAATAATTTTGCTTCTACAAGGGTAGTACCGCCACCTGCGAATTGGTCAAGCACTAAATCGTTTTCCTTAGAATATCTAAGTAAAATATTTCTCGGAATATACGGAGACCAATTACCACGCCATTTAGCATCATGGGTAGCCCAATCTCCGCGTTTCGGAAACGACCAATGGGTAGTCATTTCTAATTCAAAATCATCAGGTTCCCATTTGGTAATTTTCTTTGCCATTACTTAAAAACCTCACCGATTATTCCATTTTCTAAATCTTTAATATTGTAGATGTGTTTCATAATGTCAAAGGTTTCTTCAAGGTTGTTTCGAGCACTTGTCCAACCTTCGCCATCTGTAAACCAAACAAATGTAAAACCATCAATTTCTTCAGTTTCCCAAGCAAGAGTTTTATAACTACGTGCGGTTTCGTTTAATTTACTACCGCCACTTCCATAGAAATTGGTTTCGATACCATAAATCATATTTGGCGTCTTAATTACAAAATCAAAACGCTTTTCCATCTTGCCTTGGTTTGAAATGGCGGATAAGTCAATATTCCATTTGTTTGTGATTTGGTGAATATACATTTCCTTAAAGTAGTTTACATCTTTAACAAATCCAGCTTTTTGAATAAAGCTTTCAACCAAATCTTCCATCAAGTGTCCGCCACGATTTTTACGACCATTAGAATCAAGGCCTGTTTCCACACCAGTCGCGTAATCAACCAAGTTGTTTACGATATGGTTTTCTAATAAATCGAATAACCCGGTTTCACGCATAAAGTATTTATAACGTTCATAATGAGCATGGCTATTAGGCGGATACTTACCAAAATCGAATTGGAACAAGTGTCCGCCGTTTTCATCCTGACAGTATATTTCACTAGCCCTAACCGCTAATAGTAGCGGAATGCACTTTAATACTTCAGGATATTTTTTCATTAAGTTTTCAAAATCAAGTTCAATGTTTTTAGAGCCGATTAATGAATTTAAGATATTAAGTTCAACCTTAATGCCATCTACATTTCGATGAACTTTACCAAAATCTATGTAATAACCATAATCGGCAATACTATCGCGAAAACCAGACAACCATTCGTTAAAATTCCTCTTCATATAAATCCTCCTAAAAATTGCTAATAAGCAATTCTTTAATTTTGCCTCTAGCCTCGCTGTTGCAGTTAATCATTCGTGTTGCTTCTACTCGTTTGATTTTATGAGCCGAGTAAATGTCATCGAAGAAATCATCTTCGGTATTTGAGTTCTTTGGGTCGGAATTACTAATTACAATCTTAGCGCCTTTCTTGTGCATATCATCCACGAAACGAGCAAGTTCAATTTGTTCTTCATCATTAAACAAATTCTCGGTATATGCAGTAAAACTTGCTGTATCAGTTATCGGTCTGTAAGGCGGATCGAAATATACAAAAGCGTTTTCATCAATAAAGTCGGCCGACTCTCTATAATCGCCACAAACAATAGTGACGTTCTGCAATTTTTCCGACACCGCACGAAGATTCTTTTCATCGCAAATCATTGGATTCTTATATGTCCCCATGGGAACATTAAAGAGTCCTTTTTTGTTTACACGGAACAAGCCATTGAAACAAGTTTTATTCAAAAAAATCATCAAAGCAGCTTTTTCAATGTTTATGTCATCGTTTCCATTAACCTTTAAATCATTGAAACGCTCACGCTTTTCATTGTAATAACTCTTTCGGCTAACAGTATCCAACGGGATAAATTCGCTTTGCATTGTGTAAAGTATTTTTATCAACGCATCAATGTCATCACGAATAATACAATAAGAATTGATGAGTTCGGCATTTATATCGCTTATATAAACCTCTTTTAAATCGTATTTACTAAGAATATCAAACAAAACTGCACCGCCACCAACAAATGGTTCTGCATATTTTGTAATGTTACCCTTAGCAAAAGGATAATAATGCTCGATTTCTTTTAAAAGCTGACCTTTTCCGCCTGCCCATTTCAAAAAGGGTTTAACAACTTTTTCTTCGTTATCAATATATCTACGTCTACGTGCATCTTCCGGCTTTTGAGCATCGATAGGAATAATCCACATATTTCCTAACATCGCAACATCGGCTATACGATTCTCCCTACACAAAGTTAAAACTCGTCTATGAGAGATATTCCATTTTTCAGCAGCCTCGTTTGCGGTCATATATGCCAACATTATCAATCACTTCCTTATACGTATGATTATATTCCATTTTTGGAATAAAAGCAATACTAAAATGCAAAAAGATGGTCTATCGATAAGATAAACCATCTTTTTAACTGTCCTCAAGGGTACGACCCCTACGGGGAGTTTTTTATTTTATTTAACCGCGCTTTCGACAAAAAAACGCCGTACATTCTGCTACAATTTGTTTTAGTAGGGAGGCGGCAGCGTGGAAACGGTCTATGTAGATATTCTGATAGCAACAAACTTTATAGTAGATTACTTTTTGCTGATGCTAACAGCTTTTTTAAGTAAATTAAAGCTTAAAAGATGGAGAATACTGCTTTCGGCAGGAGTTGCATCACTATCGTCACTTCTGATTTTTGCTCCTGAACTTCCTTTTCTAACTGAAATGCTTGTAAAACTACTTATTTCTCTTGCGGTTGTTTTTATAGCCTTTGGGTTTAAAAACATAGTGCGCTACATAAAATCGGTACTTATTTTCTATGCTTCAAATGTCATTTTAGCTGGCGGAGCACTCGCCGTGTGGGCACTTTTTTCCCCAAACGGACTTATTGTGCGCAACGGAGCGGTGTTCTATAGTATTTCGCCGATAACCCTCATCCTAACTACTGCGGCTGTATATGTCCTCTCACTCATTATTTCAAAGATAGCAGAGGGACGAAAATCAAGAGGCAGGGAATATAGCATTACTTTAAGGCTCGGAGATAGAAGGGTTGAGCTTGTGGGGATGGTAGATAGCGGAAATATGCTGCGCGACAGCCTTTCGGGAACTCCCGTTATTGTTTGCGATTATAATAAAGTCAGGACGCTTTTTACACCTGAGATGGAAAAGGTTTTTGAAAAAAGGAATTTTGAAATGGGGTTTTATGAGGACATCATCACAAGCGGAATTTCCGAACGCTTTCGGGTAATTCCGTTTGACAGCCTCGGTGATAGCGGTGTTATGGCGGCGTTGTGCATTGACTCGGCTGTTTTAAATGACGGAAACAAATCTATGGAAATCGAAAATGTAATAATGGCGGTAACACATAAAAAAATCGCAGGCGGGGAATTTGATGTGCTTTTAAACCCTGAGCTTGTTGCGGTTTAAGAGAAGAGAAGGTGTATTCTTGAAAAGTCCTTTTAGCAGAGTTTATCTTTTTGTACTTATAATATTAAAAAAACTATACCCGAACAGCGTATATTACGTAAACGGACCCGAAAGCCTTCCGCCGCCCCTTACCGCACAGCAGGAGGAGGACGCTTTTGCGCTGATGCGTGTTAATTTCCAAAAGGCGAGGGAAATGCTTATTGTGCATAACCTAAGGCTTGTTGTTTATATTGCACGCAAATTTGAAAATGCCTCAACCTCTATTGAAGACCTTATCTCGATAGGCACAATAGGACTTATAAAGGCGGTTAACACCTTTTGTCCCGAGCGCAATATAAAGCTAGCAACCTATGCATCTCGATGCATAGAAAATGAAATACTTATGTATCTGAGAAAAAACAATCAGCGCACCGAGGTTTCCCTCGATGAGCCACTCAATATTGATTGGGATGGTAATGAGCTGCTGCTTTCCGATGTGCTCGGAACGGACCCCGATACCATAAATATGCATATCGAGCAGGAGGTTGACCGTACAGTTATTCTATCGGCGGTTTCCAAACTCAGTGCTCGCGAGAAAAGAATAATGGAAATGCGATTTGGTTTAAATGGCTGCAAGGAACACACACAAAAGGAGGTCGCCGCCCTTATCGGCATATCACAGTCGTATATTTCAAGGCTTGAAAAAAAGATAATTAACAGACTAAAAAAGGATATTGAAAATCTGATATAAAATAGGATTTTCACAAATTTTCGCCTTTTTCATAAAATGATACTAAAAGGAGGCGAAAATCTTGGAAAAAGCCATCATTGTTTCTGTTGTAGCAGTTCTAACCCTTTTGGGATTACACAAGATTATAGAGTGGCTTGATGATATAATATCAGCGAGGGTGAAAAATCCTGTCGTACTTATTTATGACATTGCGGGCGAGAGCAAAAATGCTGAGCTTATAATCCGCAGTCTTGCAAAGGAGACACGAAAATTAACATCTGCAAAGCACAGCGCAGTTTATATAATAAGCGATGAATTAGACAGTCAAACCCTCGATATCTGCCGCAAGACCGCACAGCAGTATTCAAATGTATTTGTCGGGAGTTTTGAAAACACAAAAAAACTGCTTAAAGAAAAATCTACATAGAAAGCCGCGTGAATTTTCACGCGGCTTTTGTCTTACATAATCTCCTGTGCGGTAGTTTTGTCTGCGTTGTCAATTTCGTTTCTTTCGGCGGGAATAATAATTTCTATGGCATCAGGTACAATCTCAAAGGTAACTGCTCCATCTAAAAAGGCGGTTTCGCCATCAAAGCATACTGGAATTTTTTCGGTGCTTTTGATGGTCATTTTCTTGCACTTGTGATATGAAACCCATTTTTCAAGCTCAGGGTTGTTTACGTGCCTGCCCTCTTTGTAAAGGGAGAAGAATTTAAGGAACAGAGTTCTCGAAATCTTTTTGATAGGACAGACATCCATAAACCCGTCAGAAAGGTCTGCCAACGGAGCGGTTTTGTACTGTCCTCCGCAGTAAATACCCTTTGAAGCGGAGCAAAGAAGCATATTGTCGTGAATTTCTGTGCCGTTGTCAAGCAGTATGGTCATAGGGCTTGAAATCCTGTTTACAAGGCAGTAAAAAACGCTTAAAGTGTATGCCATTTTGCCCGAAACTCCTGGAAAGGTTTTGAACTTTACAAAGTTGTGAGCCACCGTAGCATCAAATCCAATATTGCACATATTGGCAACATACCTGTCGCCAATTCTTATAAGGTCAACCGCCCTTGGAGAGCCTTTTATTTGCGCTGTCAGGTCAAGGAAATCAACATCGGGGAAGGACTTTATGTAATCGTTGCCCGAGCCGAGCGGCAAAATGCCAACCCGAGCATACGGAGAGCCAACAGCTCCGTTAATAACCTCGTTAACCGTTCCGTCACCACCGCAGGCATAAAACCTTGTCACCTCTTTTAAGTCGGCGCAGCGACTCTTTACAAACTCGCGCGCATCACCTATGGATTTTGTAATATATATTTCGCTATCTAATTTGTATGCCTTGCAGGCAGCCTCAATTTTGTTTATAAAATTCATCGCCCGCTCACTTTTTCCGGATTTGGGATTTATAATAAATACAAATTTCTCACTCATACTCAGCCTGCTCCTTAAAATAAGCACTCGTCAATTATGAATTTGGGACGAGCCTTAACCTCTTTGTATATTTTTCCGATATATTCTCCCACAAGTCCTAAGGACAAAAGCTGTATTCCGCCAAGCGCCCAGATTGAGATTATAAGGGTGGTCCAGCCTGTAACTGTATGCCCCATAGCCCAGCGTATAAGTGAATAAATAAGAACGGCTATACTGCAAAGGAAAATAATAACACCGACAGAAAACACCATTCTAATAGGCTTAACACTAAAAGATGTAATTCCGTCAACAGCGAATGCAAGCATTTTTTTAAGCGGATATTTGCTTTCTCCCGCAAAGCGCTCGTGCCTCTCGTAAGAAACCGTAGCACCCTTAAATCCAACTAAGGGAACAATTCCCCTAAGGAACAGATTAACCTCTCTGAAATCGGAGAGAGCATTGAGCGCGCGACTGCTCATCAGCCTGTAATCTGCGTGGTTGTAAACCATCTCAACCCCAAGAAACAACATTAGCTTGTAAAAAGCAAGCGCGGTGGTGCGTTTAAATGCGGTATCGGTAGTGCGACTGCTGCGAACACCGTAAACCACATCGCAGCCCTCTGAAAATTTATCAATAAATTCATCGATAACATCAATGTCGTCCTGCAAATCTGCATCAAGTGATATTGCTGCATCGCATTTATCTTTAACCGTCATAAGTCCTGCCAGAAGTGCGTTCTGATGTCCGCGGTTGCGTGAAAGCTTTATGCCGCAAAAACGCTCGTCCTGAGCGTGCAGCTCGGAAATAATTCTATAGGTGTCATCGCGGCTTCCGTCATCGACAAAAACTATTCGGCTGTCTGCGCTTATTTTACATTTATCAATAAGACCTTCGAGCTTTGCAAGCAGTCTTTTTGAGGTTTCGGGTAAAACCTCCTGCTCGTTATAGCAGGGAACTACAAAGTAAACTGTTTTCATCAGGATTCCTCCTCGTTTTGAACTTGCTCGCCCTCTTCCTCCGCAGGAGAAAAGCGCAGCGGTGGCAATTCTTCTCCTTCAGGGAGAACCTCACTTGCCGAGTGTATGGTTAGAGAAATAGTGTCATCAGCTTGCGCTGAGAGCATTTGTGAAAGCTCGTCAAAAGCATTGTCGGAAATATCTTCTGTATATACAGGATGCTTTTTGCGATAGAGCTTATTGACAATTAAATACCCTATCAAAAGAATGAGAGAAATTATCGATATAATTATTCCTGAGTTTAAGCCCGGTGTAGTGTAGGTGAAAACAATTTCGTTTTCTCCTGCCTCTGCTAAAACAGCAACAAAGCCGCTGTTAACCCTCTCAACCACGGCATCCTTTCCGTTAACGGTTGCGCTCCAACCATCGTCATAAGGAACACTGTAGAAAACAAGATTGGGTTTTTCGAGTGTAATACTGCTCTTAAAGCCTGTGTTTGTAATAACAAAGGAATCTGCACAGCTTTTTTTGAGTGGGTCTGTGTCCTCTTGCATTGTAGCTTGCGAAAGGAAAGAGGAAACACTGTCATGCTCTGTCATATATTTCCCGTACTTTTCAATCTGCTCGTCGGAAAGATATATAGCCTGAAGCATAAGCCTTGCGCGGTAATCCTCAGAGGTAGTGTCATACTCCTCGGGAGTGCAGTAATGCTCGTATACCCAGCCCATAGGAACATAATATTCGTTCTTATAAATATCAAAACCGTTTTGTGAATCTATTTTTTCAAATCCAAAACAGACCTCTTTCTCCTCAAGCTTTGATTCAATAAAGAGATATTTGCAACCTGTGAGTGTACGTAGAGCATAATGCTCGCTTTCGGGGCGCGAACCCACTCCGCGCTCTATTCCAAGCTCGGGATACATCGTCATAACAGACTCTGGAACAATGCTGTGAAATGCTTGAATAGAGGGCAAACCCCAGAACATCGGCAGATTATCCATACCATCATATACATCTATTCGGTAAAATTCATCTTTCTCAGCCTCTAATGAAATGTTCTGACTGCCGTATATTGCCTGGTCGATTATAAAATCCTCGTCATAAGAATGGGATTTGCCCATACTTATGAATGCAAAGGCATAAATAATGGTTGTAACAGAAATTAAAAGTGTCAGTATTCGCGTAAAGTTTCTTTTCTTTCGCCATACATTTACAGCAAGAACTGTAAGCAGTATGCATACAAGCGCTATGATAACATAAACCCAGAATCGCTCGGGATAGGGTGTAAGACCAAACTCAATGCCGTCATCGGTCTTTTTGGGAACAAGCCCCACGGCGCAAAAGGCAAGGGTTATTCCGAGCGACCAACGAATTCCGGTGTTAAGCTCCCTGTCGGTGCAACGCTCTAAGCTTATAACGGTTGCAAGCGACATTAAAAGAATGGGCATATAAAACCATCTGCCATAGTATGCGTCGTTAAAGGCATAGAAAATACTGTTAAGCCCCGGAACAAGCGCCATAACAATGCTGATACCGAGCAGGCGGCGGACAAAATGCTTTTTGTGTGTCTGCATAAAGGTGATAACACCGCACATTCCCAAGGTTGGCAGCCAGGCACCGAGTGAAGACCACTTTGCGTTTGCATCGGGGAAAAAGTTGGGACGCGCAGGGATATCTGGTGGGAAGAATAAACACTCTAAAATTGCAAAATATCTTTGCTCGCTGTAATAGGTGAGCAGACTCCAGCCGTTTAGAGTTGAGTCAACTCTCGGGTTTCCCAAAACCGTCACAATGGACGGCAAAAGCAGAAACATAGATAATCCTAAACCAACTACAGCTTCAAAGGCAAGTCCCATAAACGAGGAAAATTTAAGCCTCCAGGTTTTAGAGGAAGCGAGTCTCACAAAGAAATAAATTATAACAAAAACTACCTCTCCCACAAAGAAGAAATAGTTGCAAAGCGCACAGAGAAAAACGCTGAAAGCGAAAAATCCGCGCCTGCCGTCCTCCACATACTCTTCAAGTGATAAAAGAAGGAGTGGGAAAAATGCGATAACCTCGTGAAAGTGATTGAAAAAAATGTTGTATATTCCAAATCCCGAAAAGGCATATAATAGTCCGCCTATAAGCGCGTAGTCGCTTTTGCTTACAAATCTGCGTATATACGCACAACCGGTCGTTGCCGCTATGGCGAATTTAAGGCAGAAAAGCGGAGCCATAAGATAGGGAAGAGCGGCGTTGGGGAAAGGGAGTGTCAGCCAGAAAAATGGACTTCCTAATAAATAGAATGAATACGAACCGATAAAGTTAACTCCTAAATCGGTGTAAAAGTTAAATCCAATGTTTCCTTCGCGTATAGCCCTATGGGCAAGCTGATAGAAAGGAATTTGCTGAACGTTGTAATCCCCGTAAAATAAGAATATACCTCTGTCCCCGATTACAAACGGCAGAAAAAATGCCGCTGAAACTAAAAGGGCGATAACAAAGGTTTTTAAATATAATTTCTTGTCAAAGCCAAAACGCTTTGCGGGCTCATTATACACTTATAAATTACCTCTGCTTTCAAAAAAATCAACTGTCACTTTGTGTACATATAATAAGTATAGCACATATTTTCAGATTTTAAAAGAACTATTGCTAAAATTATCATTTTTTGATAAAATATTTATAGATTATTAAAGAATAGGATGATAAATGTATGGCTTACCCGTTTTTTGCAATGCTGTCAAGGCTTAAATTCATTCATCGCTGGGCGCTTATGCGTAATACAAGCTGCGAAACACTAAGTGACCATAGTGTTCAAGTTTCTTATATCGCTCACGCGCTTGCGCTTATCGGAAACCGCCGATTAGGAAAAAATTATAACGCTGACAGAGTAGCGGTGCTCGCGATGTATCACGATGTAACCGAAATCCTCACAGGAGATATGCCAACTCCCATAAAATATAAGAACGAAGCGCTCCGCCGTGCCTATAAAGAGGTTGAGGGCGAGGCAGCACATCGTCTTTGCGATATGCTTCCCGAGGATTTAAAAGAGGATTTTGATGCTATACTAACCCCTCAAAACGAGGATAAGGAACTTATGCGCCTTGTAAAAGCTGCCGATAAACTTTCCGCTTTAGTTAAGTGCCTTGAAGAAAAAAGAGCAGGCAACAGCGAGTTTAAAACGGCTGAAAAAGAGAATCTTAAGCAAATAAAAAACCTCGGTTGTGAGGAGGCTGAAATCTTCATTTTTGAATTTTTAAAAGCTTATTCTTGCAATTTGGATGAATTAACAGCATTATAATGTTAAAAAACGCTTAAAAAGCCTAAATAACCATTGACGAATTGCAAGTAAAGTACTATAATAAATTATTATCAATGTTTTTCTTATTATAAGAAAAATAAATTTACGCCAAAACGGCAAAAAAGGTGATTAGAATGAGTAGAGTGTACAATTTTTCCGCAGGTCCGTCTATGCTTCCTGAGTGGGTACTTAACAAGGCGGCAGAAGAAATGCTTGACTACAACGGCAGTGGTCAGTCAGTTATGGAAATGTCACACCGATCAGCCGTTTATGAGGAAATCATTAAGGAAACAGAGGCTCTTTTAAGAAAAACTCTTTCTGTTCCCGATAACTATAAAGTTCTTTTCCTTCAGGGAGGAGCTTCTTCTCAGTTTTCTGCTATTCCCTTAAATTTTATGAATGGCAGCGGAAAGGCTGACTATGTTGTATCAGGTCAGTTTTCCAAAAAAGCCTATAAAGAGGCTCAAAAATATGGCGATGTTAAGGCTATCGCATCTTCCGAGGATGCAACCTTCTCTTATATTCCCAAGATTACCCGCGAGGATATCCGCCCCGATGCCGACTATGTGTATGTTTGCTATAACAACACAATTTTCGGAACCTGCTTCCCCTACATCCCCGATACAGGCGATATCCCCCTTATTGCAGATATGTCATCCTGCATCCTTTCTCAGCCTATTGATGTTTCAAAGTTCGGTGTTATCTATGCAGGCGCACAGAAGAATATGGGCCCTGCAGGTCTTACCGTTGTAATTGTCCGTGAGGATTTACTCGGAAATGCCCGAGATATTACCCCCACAATGATGGATTACAAGGTAATGGCTGACAACGATTCTATGTATAACACACCTCCTACATATTCCATCTATGTTCATAAGCTTGTGCTTAACTGGATAAATGATGTTGTAGGCGGCATTGAGAATATGGAAAAGATAAACAGAGAAAAGGCGGCAGTCCTTTATGATTATCTTGATAGCTCCAAGCTCTTTAAGGCTACCGCTGCAAAAGAGGATCGTTCACTTATGAATGTTACCTTTGTAACAGGCGACAAGGAGCTTGACGCACAGTTCTGCAAAGAGGCAACAGCAGCAGGCTTTGTAAATATTAAAGGTCACCGCTCTGTTGGCGGTATGCGCGCTTCTATCTATAACGCTATGCCCATCGAGGGTGTTAAAAAGCTTGTCGAGTTTATGAAGGAATTTGAAGCTAAACAAAAGTAAAAGAGGGAAATTATATGTATAACGTAAAGCTTTTAAATAAAATTGCCGCTATCGGTCTAAATAGACTTGACAGCGCAAAATATACCTGCGGCGAAGATGTTACAGATGCAGCCGCTATTATGGTCCGCTCGGCTTCTATGCACGAAACCGTTTTAGAAGAAAGCACCCTGTGTGTTGCCAGAGCGGGAGCGGGAGTGAACAATATTCCTCTTGACAAATTCGCAGAGCAGGGCGTTGTAGTTTTCAACACCCCCGGCGCAAATGCTAACGCAGTTAAGGAGCTTGTTGTTGCAGGTCTGCTTCTTGCATCAAGAAAAATTCTCCCCGCTGCCGATTGGGCAAAAACCTTAAAGGGAAGCGGCACTGAAACCTTAAAGCTTGTTGAAAAAGGAAAATCACAGTTTGTAGGCCCCGAGATTTTAGGCAAAACCTTAGGTATTGTCGGACTCGGCGCTATCGGTATCCTTGTAGCTCAGGCTGCTGAAGCTTTAGGTATGAAGGTTGTAGGCTATGACCCTTTCCTCTCAACTGCTGCAGCTATCAGACTTCCATTTTCTACAAAGGTTGTCAGCGACCTTTCTGACCTTTACAGCGAGTGCGATTACATTACACTCCACCTTCCCCTTAACGATAAAACACGCGGTATGGTAAATGCCGAGACTATCGCTCAGATGAAAGACGGTGTCAGAATTCTCAACTTTGCGCGTGACGCGCTTGTTAATGATACAGACCTTCTCGCAGCACTTGAAAGCGGCAAGGTTGCAAGATATGTAACCGATTTCCCGACCGACAGTGTTATAAATGTTGAGAACGTAGTAGCGCTTCCTCACCTCGGAGCTTCTACCCCCGAGTCAGAGGATAACTGTGCAGTTATGGCTGCCGATGAAATCCGTGAGTATCTTGAAAACGGTAACATCATAAATTCCGTTAATATGCCCGCTGCAAACCTCGGAGCAGTATCAGCAGGCTGCAAGAGAGTCTGCGTTATCTATAAGGTAGAGGCAGCAGAAAAGGTTGCGGCAGAGCTTTCTAAAGCAGCTAAATTTGCAGCCTTTACGAGAGGAGTTTACGGCTATGCTTTGGCAGACTTTGCTGATGGGGCAGATGCAACTGTCGAGGCACTTAAGGAAACCCAAAATGTTATTCGTGTAAGAGTTATCTAAGTTTTTTGCTTCAGCTCACAGGATAACCTAAGATAATAATGCGAAAATGTAAATACTAAATACTGCATATTGCTTGATGTGAACCTGTGAGTTGACTGCAAATCCCTTTGCGGCCTTACAGAACACATCAGGACTTGCAAGTTCGCTTGCAAGTCCTTGCAGTTTTTAAGGGTAAAAATGCAAAAATGCACTAAAAAATGAATTTTTGCAAGTGAAAGGATTTAAAAAATGATAAACCTCAGCTTAATGAACGAAGAACAGATTAAAGAAACCTACAATCAGTTTAAAAAGGAATACGATAAGGCTTGCGAGCTTGGACTAAAGCTTGATATTTCTCGCGGAAAGCCAAACGGAGCGCAGCTTGACTTAAGTAACGGGCTTATGACCTGCATTGATAAGGAAGATATAGAAAAATTCAGCTTTGACTATCGTAACTACGGTGTTATGGACGGAGCACCCGAAGCAAAGGAAATGTTTGCGCCACTTCTTGGAGTTTCACCTGAAAACACAATAGTTTGCGGAAACTCCAGCCTTAACATAATGTATGACTGTATTGTAAGAGCAATGCTGTTTGGCGTTTTAGAGGGAAAAACCCCTTGGAGTAAGCTTCCGCGTGTAAAATTCCTTTGCCCCGCACCGGGATATGACCGCCACTTTGCCATATGCGAGGAATTTGGCATTGAAATGATAACCGTTAAGATGACTGAAAACGGTCCCGACATGGATATGGTTGAAAAGCTTGTAGCTGAGGATGAGTGCATTAAGGGAATGTGGTGTGTTCCTAAATATTCAAACCCTCAGGGTATCACTTATAGCGATGAAACCGTCAGAAGACTTGCTCACTTGAAGCCGGCTGCGGACGATTTCAGAATATTCTGGGATAATGCTTACTGTATTCACGATTTGTATGAAGAGGGAGATAAGCTTCTTAACATTATGGATGCCTGCAAAGAGGCGGGAACTGAGGATATGCCGTACATCTTCTTCTCCACCTCGAAAATCAGCTTTGCAGGAAGCGGAGTTGCAGCTATAGGCAGCTCTAAAGCTAATATTGAATGGCAGAAAAAGCGTATGACGGTTCAGACCATAAGCTACGACAAGATAAACCAGATTCGCCACGTTTTGTATTACAAGGATAGTAACGGACTTTTAGAGCATATGAAAAAGCACGCAGAGATTCTGCGCCCCAAATTTGAAACGGTGCTACAGGCTTTCGATAGAGAGCTTGCACCCCTCGGATGCGTAAGCTATGTAAGACCTCGAGGCGGCTATTTTATAAGCCTTGATGTTGAAAGCGGATGTGCTAAGAGATGTGTTGAGCTGTGCAGAGAGGCAGGAATTGCACTTACCCCCGCAGGCGCAACCTATCCGTATAAAAATGACCCCGAGGATAAAAATATTCGTATAGCACCGTCTTATTTAGATGTTGAGGACTTAGAAAAAGCGGCCATGGTGCTTTGTGCGTCTGTTAAACTTGCTTGTGCTGAAAAATTTTATAAAAACGCAAAATAAGGAGGAATTACTATGAAAAAAGGAGTTTCTGTTGCGGTACGCGTGCTGCTTTGCTTTGTGGCAGAGTTTCTGCTGTTCTGGTTTAAGCTTCCGCCCATAAACCTTCGCAGCCGCGATTTTTGGAGCTTTGTTATTGAAAGTGTTGTTATCTGCACAATAATCTTTACAATTTCATCAATTCTTTCCTTTTTAAAAGGAATACAAGGTAAAACAGGAAACGAGATTTTTGCAGAGGGAAAAAGCAGGATCAAATCTTCGGCAAAGCCTTTTAAAATAGTGCTTATTTGCATTGCAGCTATGCTTGTATTCATTTTTGGTATGGATATAATCGGAGCTAAAATATTTAATGCAAAAAGATATTCCTCTCTGATAGAACTTAAATCGGGTGATTTTTCCGCCGATGTTGCCGAGATAAAAATGTCGCAAATCCCTGTTGTTGACCGCGCCGTTGCTTCGCGCCTCGGCAAAAGAGAACTCGGTAATATAACCGATTTGGTTTCGCAGTTTGAAATCGAAGAGGAATACACACAGATAAACTATAAAAACCACCCATATCGAGTAACACCGCTTAAATATGCCGATATCATAAAATGGTTTGCAAATCAGAGTGAGGGTGTTCCCGGATATATCACTGTTGACCTCACAACTCAGGAAGCAGACCTTGTCCGCTTAGAAAACCCCATAAGATACTCAAAAAGTGAATACCTTCTTAGAAATATCTATAGATATCTGCGTTTTACACATCCTACTAAGATATTTGCCGAGGTTTCCTTTGAAATTGATGAAAGCGGAGTTCCTTATTGGGTAGCCTCTGTGGTTGATTATAAAATAGGTTACTGGAGCGGCAGAGATATCAGCGGTGTCGTTTTGGTAAATGCTCAGACAGGCGAAAATCAGTATTATCAGAAAGAGAATATTCCTAAGTGGGTTGACCAGGCATTCGATTCTGATATGATTATAGAGCAGCTTGCCTACAATGGTCTTTATTCGGGCGGATTTTTCAACTCAATTCTGGGACAGAAAAACTGTACCCAGCCCACCGATGGCTATAACTACCTTGCTATTGACGATGATGTTTGGGTATATACAGGTATAACCTCAATAACCGATGATGCTTCCAATTTAGGCTTTGTTCTCTCAAATCTGAGAACTAAGGAAACCCGTTACTACACTCAGGCAGGTGCTGAGGAATACTCGGCTATGGACTCTGCCGAAGGTCAGGTACAGCACTTGGGCTACGAGGCAACCTTCCCGATACTTTTAAATATCGCAGACAGACCCACCTATTTCGTTTCTCTTAAGGACGATGCGGGACTTGTCAAAATGTATGCTTTTGTTGATATGGAACAGTATCAGGTTGTAGGAATAGGCGCTACTGTCGATAAGGCAAAACAGGCATATTTCGAAGCTCTTAACGGAGAAAATATCGAGGTTAAGCCCGAAGAAATGCCCGAAGAGGAGAAAACAGTAATTAGCGGTAGGGTAAATAATCTTGCCTCTGCGGTTGTTGACGGTAACACATATTACTATGTGATTTTGGAAAACAATGAGAAAATCTATGCACTGCCTGCCTCTCTTTCTCAAAAGCTTCCTTTCCTAAAAGTAGGAGATAGTGTTGAGATAACTGAAATTGGAGGAAAATATACTCAGGTTAAGGTAGATTAAAAAATACGGCATAGCCACAAGGGAGACACTCCGTAAGGAAGTTGTCTCTCTATTATTTTCGTCTTATTTTGTGTCTGTCCTTCAAATTCAAAACAAAATATAGTGTTTATTATGAAAAAGACTTGACATTTTCGGTAAGACGTATTATACTTTTGGTAAGTTGGAGTGGAGGTTACTCTGCAAATAAGGAGGAAATACTATGAGTAAAGCATTTGGACAGAGGTTATTAAACCTATTACAAAAACAAGGTATAACACAAAAGGAGCTTGCTGATAGAATTAACACTACTGAAGCCACGCTCTCTCGTTACGTTTCCGGCGACAGAGAGCCAAAAGCGGATATGCTTGCAAACATCGCTACCGCCCTGCATACCACTTCTGATTATCTGCTCGGTATAGAGTCTGATGATTTTGATTTTCCGAAGGTAGAGCGTTTGTTGGCAAGAAACTCCGCAACAATGTCGGAAAAACAAAAACGAGCACTTATTTCTGCTTTGTTCGGGGAGGACTAATATTGGCATTTAGATTATCAGATAAGCGTTGTGAGGAAATTAAGGAGATTGTGGTCAACACTTTCGAGGAGCTTA
The DNA here is from genome assembly GCA_045655125.1 of Oscillospiraceae bacterium. Taxonomy (GTDB): domain Bacteria; phylum Bacillota; class Clostridia; order Oscillospirales; family Ruminococcaceae; genus SIG578. Next base: position 6,745 of record JAZOOR010000056.1, on the reverse strand, counting down.
ACATCCGATGTATTCCGATAAGTGCCTTTGAAATGGCTACAAAACTCGGTGCGGTGGTAGTCCCTTATTCCTCAAAATCCGAAGAAACACGTCAGCTTATGATGGAAAGAAGCGAGGACGGATTTACTATCAAGAAAGATGGCGTGTGGTACATTTTTTATAACGATGCAAAAGGCTACGGACGTGTCAACAATACCCTCACCCACGAGTGTGGACATATAGTGTTGGATCACACGGAAGAAAGCGAATTGGCAGAAGCCGAAGCGAAGTTTTTTGCAAAGTATGCTCTCGCACCGCCCGTCCTCATTCACAAATTAGAGTTAAAGGATGCCTACGAGGTTTACGAGCATTTTGACATCAGCCTTGAAGCAGCAGGCTACGCCTTCTCTTACTATCGTAAATGGTTGACTTACGGCAATAAGGATTATACCAATTACGAAATACGATTACTCCAGCTTTTCAAAGAAGCTGTGTAATAGAAAATTAAGAGAAAGGACGGTGATGTTATATGATTGTAAAGGTCGTACAAATAGAAAAAGCACTCAGTAAATTGCGGCAACAATTTACAAAGTGCGTTCTCTTTGGATGCGAGCATCCGATATTCTGCTACAAGTATTATGCCACATCTGAAGAAAAATTGCAAGAACTATTGATGTTTTTACGAAAAAAATTGCGATTTTCTGCAAAGAACAGATGAGGAGGGCATAATATATGTCAAGAAAAAATGGCACTCGAAGTGGGTGCAAAGATGTTTTTCACGCATTTTTAGTAAAAAATGCAACCTACGATAGTCCACTTGAAATCCCGTGCTTAAAAACAGAAATGCGAAACCCCAACAAGCTCATTGCGTTTTCAAAGGCGGTACACAGTACCGAATATGATGCTTGGGTGCATTTTTACGAGGACGATACCGCTTTTGAAAGGTTATGGAATAGACCTAACACCTATCTCCCTATTCTAAAGAAATTCAAGGGGGTTATATCTCCCGATTTTAGTGTCTATCGAGATATGCCGTTGGTAATGCAACAATGGAATATTTATCGTAGCCGTGCAATCGGTCATTGGTTGCAAGAAAACGGAATACCCGTCATCCCCAATATACGCTTTGGCGATGATCGTACATTTGAATTATCTTGTGCGGGTATAAACAAGCACGGGGTAATCGCAGTAGGCTCTCACGGCTGCATAAGGCTACTGAGCGAACGCAAGTATTTTATAAACGGCTTAAAATATGTGGTTAACATATTAGAGCCAAAAACCATTGTGGTATATGGTGCTACACCGGACGAGGTTTTCGCACAGTATAAAGAAATGGGGATTGAAATACTGCAATTCGACAGCGACTTTATGCAAAGTCGAAAGGTGGTGAGTGCTTAATGGGTGCAGGCTTTCACGGTGGTTTTGGCGGCACTCACGGTGCAGGCGAAAACCACAAAGATTACATTGAAAATACTCTGCCCAAGAGTTCACCTATTAAAATTCCGTCCTCTGCCACAGTAAAAGAAGAACAGAAAAACGGATACGACCAAGTTAAATATACTTGGAAAAAGGGTGATTATTCTTATACAAGCCGTTGGCACACCCGCACACCTAATGCACCAAAAGAGCAAGGAAATTCGTGGGTTGTTGAGCGTAAAAAATCAGGTGTTGGTTACGGCAAAAATGCACGCCCAAAGCAAGAAGAAGTTTTGGTAGGAAAAAACAAGTGGATATCAAAGCAAGATTGGAAAAATGCAATAATGGCACGTAAAAAAGGCACATTAACACAACAACAAAAGGAGTGGTTGGATAATGGACACTGGAAAGACAATAGATAATTTCAAATTCTATGAGGGATTTGAAGGTGAACCCGAAATTGTAATCAAAGCCGAAAACTCGGATATGCAAATCTTACATATATGGGATGGATACTTTGATGATATATTGAGAGAACCCAAGCTTGACGGAAACGGGTGGCAAGGGTTTACAAGAGATTATCATCAATGCGAGGGTGCGTTCGGGGATGATTCCGAAGCAATCATAACGGATATAAACGAATACCTCTCTGACCTAAAATCATACCAAAATCGTCATTTTGATTATGACGATACAAAAGAAGTGTATGATTTACTGTGTTCTTGGTTAGATAATGCAATAAAAAATGGGTTTGAAAGAATATCTATAAAAGTAGTCTAATCTATTTCACGGCAGAGACTTGTTCTCTGCCGTGTTTTCTTTTCGTCGAGTATCAGGTCTTAGCAAAGTATAGCGTAATGTTAATAATGGGATATTTCAAAATGCGACTATGGATAATATTTTATACAAGTTGCATTTTTGAACCCACTGACATCTTTGTACAGCGTGAAAGTGTCATAGTGGGTTACACACTTTGAAAAGGTGTGTAACAAAAAAACGGCATAGCCAATAACTACACCGCTTACCCAAATCAATTATTTAATTTTGATACAAGAGACACCCGTTGGGGCACCTTCCTTACGGAGGGTGCCCCAAGTGGCTATGCCGTATTTCTATATTTACTTTAGTGAACCTTTGAGCCTCTTGATGAAACCTTTTCGTGATGCTGTATCTCGCCTGCTGCCGAAAGTGACATTTTGGTAAGTGCAGGACCAATAAGCTCGTAAATTAAAACTGCAAACAGCACAATGTTTCTGATAAGTCCGCCGTCAACCTCTCCGAGCTGCATAGCGGTAACTGACATTCCAAGAGCAACTCCCGCCTGAGGCAGAAGAGTTATTCCTAAATACTTAACTGTGTTTTTGTCACAGCTTGTAGCCTTTGCGCTGAAATAAGTTCCAAGATATTTTCCAATAGATCTGAAAATGATAAACAGAACACCGATTAATACTATGGCGCTATCTAAGAATACCGAAAGCTTAAGCTCTGCTCCCGAAATAACAAAGAAGAGAACAAATAGTGGAGCAGTCCACCTATCGCACCTGTCCATAAGTTCCTCTGAGAAATCACAGAGGTTGCAGAAAACAGTTCCAAGCATCATGCAGGTAAGCAATGGGGAGAAACCGACTTTAAGTCTGCCGATTTCAAAATGTGTCATACATATTCCAACAGTGAGAAGAACAAATGTAACTGCAAGTGAAAGTCTTTTTGAACGTGAATGGAAAAATCTCTCAAAGAATGTAAGGGCAAGACTCATAATTAAGCCGAGTAAGAGTGAAGCAGTTATTTCAACAAGCGGCTCTACAACAATAGACATTATATCAGCAGCACCCGTCTGAAGCGCCCTTGCAATTCCGAATGATACCGAGAAAATGATAAGACCAACAGCATCGTCAAGAGCAACGATGGGAAGTAGAAGCGATGTTAGAGGTCCCTTAGCCTTGTACTGCCGAACAACCATCAGCGTTGCGGCAGGCGCTGTTGCCGAGGCTATCGCGCCAAGAGTAATTGCCGCTGAGAGAGAAAGCTTGTCGGGCATTATATAGTGAAGAGCTATCAGCGCCGCATCAACCATAAGTGTTGCAACGACCGCCTGAACTATACCTATAATAGTTGCCTGCTTGCCGGTCTTTTTAAGCTGAGAAAGCCTGAATTCGTTTCCTATTGCAAAGGCTATAAAGCCGAGAGCCACATCACTGAGTATCCCAAGCGACTCTATCTGAGCGTCATCGTGAAACCCTATTCCTTGTAATCCAAGTGCCCCTAAGCAGAATGGACCGATTAAAATACCGGTAACAAGATATGCAGTAACTGCGGGCAGTCCCAAACGCTTTGCAAGGCGGGACATAAGCAGTCCTAAGAGAAGTGCTGTTCCGATTGACAGAAGAGTGACGGTTTTCATAAAACTAAGCCTTCTTTTTTATTAAATTAAATACCTTTTATATGCCTTAAACATTATAACTCTTTATATAAGATTTTCAAGAGCATTTTTATACAAATTATCACGGAAACATTTTTACTAAACTGTAAAATCTGCCATATGTGAGGTTGACATTTTATGCCTTTAAAGGTATAATAATTTAGTACGAATTTATATTTAATATCAATATAATATTCTGTTACGGATACGATAAAATTCAGCTTGGAGGACTTAGAATGAAACGAGCGCATAAGGCTACATTTTTTATCATTTTAGCTGTCATCATCGCGCTTACCTACACCACCTTGTTTGGTGTCAGCAGTATGTATGGTGACAAGAAAATGGTATACATTAAGGGAGGCAACGATATCCGCTGGGGTATAGATATCCGCGGCGGTGTTGATGCAACATTCGGTGTTCCCGAAAATGTAAATCTCAAGGGCGAAGATATGGAAAAGGCTATAGGTTCTGCCGAAGAGGTTATCAAGCAGCGCCTTGTCGGTCAGAATATAACCGACTATGAGGTTTATGCCGATTACACAAAAAACAGAATAGTTGTCCGCTTCCCATGGAAAGAGGATGACGAAAGCTTTGACCCTGAGGCAGCAATTAAGGAACTCGGTGAAACCGCTGTCCTAACCTTCTATGGCACCGCCAATACCGACAGTGAGGGAAAACCTTCTGGTGAAAAGGTGCTTGACGGAACTCAGGTTAAAGAGGCAGGCGCCCGCTATGATTCCAATCAGGGCGGCTGGCACGTAACCCTTTCTCTTACAAAAGAGGGAGCAGAGGCTTTCTCTAAGGGAACAAAAGAGTATCTTAATGACCAGATTTCTATCTGGATGGATGACACTATGGTTTCCGCTCCTACTGTTAACTCACAGATTACCGATGGTAACGCAGTTATTACAGGTAACTTCACTCAGCAGGAGGCAGAAAAACTTGCTCGCCAGATAAATTCAGGCTCACTTCCTTTTAAGCTTGAAATTTCTAATTTCAGCACCATCTCTCCTGAGCTTGGCTTAGGCGCAAGAGATGCAATGGTTATGGCAGGTCTTATTGCACTTATTCTTATCTTTGTGTTTATGACTCTCTTATATCGTCTGCCCGGATTTGTTGCAGGTATAGCAATCGTAGGTCAGGCTATCGGAGCAATCGCTTGCGTTTCGGGCTACTTTGCCGATGTCCCAAGCTTTACACTTACACTCCCCGGTATCGCAGGTATGATTCTTTCTATCGGTATGGGTGTTGACTCCAACGTTCTCACCGCAACCCGTATCAGAGAGGAAATTGAATCGGGCAAAACTCTTGACGGCTCTATAGCAATGGGTTATAAAAGAGGATTTGTAACTGTTTTTGACAGCAACATCACAATGGTTATAAGCGCCGTTGTTCTTATGGGCGCATTCGGTCCTACTTCAAGCATTTTTGCTAAACTCTTCTCACCTCTGTTTGCTTGGTTTGGAGCATCAACCGCAGGTAGCATTTATTCCTTCGGTTACACCCTTATCGTTGGTGTTATCCTTAACTTCATCTTTGGTGTTACCGCTTCTAAATGGATGCTTCAGTCACTCGCTCAGTTTAAGGCATTCCGCAATCCTTGGCTTTACGGAGGTAAGAAATAATGTTTAATAAAGAATATAATTTCCTAAAACATGCAAAGCTCTACTATGTTATCTCCGCAGCTATCGTTGCTATCACCATTCTTGTAACAGTATTTTTCGGAGTCAAGGTTGACATCGAATTTAAGGGCGGCTCTATCATAACTTACAGCTACGAGGGTGAGATAAAGCTCTCGGATGTAGAGGCTGATGTTAAATCCGCTATTGGTTACAGTTCCAGCGCAAGAACTTCAGAAAGCGTTGGGGCAGACACAAAGAATGTTGTTATTTCAATAGCAGAGGAAATTTCCTCGGAAGAACAGATTAAACTTACTGATGCTCTTGAAAAAGAGTACAAGGCTAATAAAATGGCTCTTGTTCAATCTGAGTCAGTAAACGCGATGAACGGTCGTGATTTCTTCGTAAAGTGCCTTTTAGCCGTCATTCTTGCAATTGCTCTTATGATGGTTTATATCGCATTCAGATTTAAGAATATCGGCGGTTGGTCGGCAGGTATTACCGCAATCATCGCCCTTGTTCACGACCTTATTGTCTGCTATGCAGTATATGCAATATTCCGAATCGAAATCGGCGGAAACTTTATGGCAGTTATGCTCACCATCCTCGGTTACTCCATAAACGATACCATTGTTGTATTTGACCGTGTTCGCGAGAATAAGCAAAATTACGGCAAGAAGCTTTCGATTGCTGATAACGTAAACCTCAGCTTAAATCAGAGCTTGCAGCGTGCTATAAACACATCTCTTACAACCCTTATGGCACTTGCTGTTGTTATTGTAGTTTCCCTTATTTATAACATAAACTCAATGTTTGACTTTGTATTCCCCATGGCAGTAGGTCTTGTTTCGGGTGTTTACTCCTCACTTCTGTTTGCACCTTGCATCTATGTTGCTATTGAGGAAAAGAACTCAAAGAAAAGACGAAGAAGATAAACCTAAAAAAGAAGCGGCGCAGAGCGCCGCTTCTTTTTTTGCAAACTGAAAGCCACCCGAATTTTAGGGTGGCTTTTAAAAATAATTTAAAACTTATTTTACAAGTTCAAGGGTATCTCTTGCAATCATAAGCTCTTCGTTGGTAAGTCGGAGGCCAAGCGGTCTTAGGAAGACAAGGTAGAGAGTAACTCCTTGGCTCTCAGAAGGACATGGCTACGATCCGACTTGGCTTACCCTGTTTCGGCAGAAAAAATGCTGTTTGCAGCCGGTAAAGTGGTAGTCAATTCCATGTCGGGTGTTTACGGCGCACTGACCGTTGGTAAGTCGGAGGCCAAGCGGTCTTAGGAAGACAAGGTAGAGAGTAACTCCTCGGGCCC
>JAZOOR010000055.1:0-38569 GCA_045655125.1 Oscillospiraceae bacterium | reverse complement strand
ATGAAACCGACCTTATATGCGAGGAGTGAAAAGGATGCAGTACCGCCTTGTGCGCTCAAAGCGCAAGAGCCTTTCGATAGAGGTAACAAAAAACCTTGAGATTATAGTTCGCGCTCCGCTTTTTCTTTCAAGAAGAGAAATAGAAAAATTTGCACAGGCGCATGAAAAATGGGCGGAGAATGCTGCTGAAAAAATAAAGGAAAGGCAGAAAAATCAGCCACCTGAGCTGAGCGCGCAGCAAATAAAAATGCTTAAATATAAGGCGCAGGAAACAATACCCTTGCGAGTAAAATACTATAGTGAAATTATGTCCCTTTTTCCAAGCGCAGTTAAAATTACCTCGGCAAAAACGAGGTTTGGAAGCTGCAGCGGAAAAAACAGCCTGTGCTTCTCGTATAGACTTATGCAGTACCCCGATGCCGCTATTGATTATGTAGTGGTGCATGAGCTTGCACATATAAAATATAAAAATCACGGCAAGCAGTTTTATGAGCTGATTGAAAAGTATATGCCCGACTACCGTCAGTGTGAGAAGCTGCTTAAAAAGTGAGCCTGTGCGCTTGAAATGAAAACAGTTTTGTAGTATAATATAATTTACTCTGAAAAAAGGAGGAACGGGTATGGTTTATCTTGATAACAGCGCTACAACCGCCGTCAGCAATGCGGCTGCCCAAATAGCTCTTTCGATTATGCAGGTGCAGTTTGGAAACCCTTCTTCTTTGCATAAATTAGGCTTTGAGGCTGAACAGATAATAAAAAATGCTCGACGAATAGTTTCCGCGGCGCTCTCTTGCCGAGAGGGCGAGCTTTATTTTACAAGCGGAGGCACAGAGGCAAACAATACCGCGGTAATTGGTACGGCAAATGCAAAAAAGAGGCAGGGAAATAAAATAGTAATTTCTGCCATTGAACATTCCTCGGTTACTGCGGCGGCAGAACATCTTTCTAAAAATGGCTTTGAGATAGTTAAGGTTTATCCCGATAAAAACGGGGTGATAACCCCCGATAAAATAGCCGAGGCGGTTGACGAAAAGACCATTCTTGTTTCCCTTATGCTTGTCAACAACGAGATCGGCTCTGTTATGGATGTGGCAACAGCAGCGGCGGCCGCAAGGCGCAAGAACAGCAGAATAACCGTTCACTGCGATGCGGTACAGGCGTTTGGTAAAATCCCTGTTCACACTGGCAGATTGGGCGTTGACCTGCTTACTGTTTCTGCCCACAAAATTCACGGACCTAAGGGTTGCGGCGCTCTTTTTGTAAAAAAAGGCACGAGGATTGACCCCATTATTTTCGGCGGCGAGCAGCAAAACAGATTCAGACCGGGAACAGAAAACTCTGCGGGCATAGCCGCATTCGGCAAGGCCTGCGAAGAGGCTATGTCATCTATGGCAAAAAACTTTCAGTATGTAAAACAGCTTCGTGCAAGGCTCTTAAATGGACTTTCGAAGGTTGAAGGAATAAAGTTAAACTCCGCCGAATCAGCGTTCCCCTATATAGTAAACTTTTCAAGTATGTGCGTAAAATCAGAAACAATGATGCACTTTTTAGAGGAGCGCGGAATATATGTTTCTGGCGGCTCTGCTTGCGCAAAGGGAAGCCGCAGTCACGTTCTTACCGCACTCTCACTACCTGATCGCGCAGTAGACACCGCTATAAGAGTGAGCTTCAGCGCTCACAACACAGCGCAGGATGTAGATGACCTGCTGCTTGCTCTTAAAGAGGGAATACAAAGTCTTCAAAAACTAAAATAACCCTTGGAGGATACACCTTAAATGAAGGAAATTATACTTATAAAAAACGGCGAAATTGCCTTAAAGGGACTCAACCGCAACACCTTTGAGGACGCTATGATAAGAAGCCTCAAGCGCCGAATGGCGCACCTTGGCAGAGTAGAGGCTAAAAAGTCGCAGTCTACCGTTACCATAACTCCGCTTGAAGAGTTTTTTGATATGGACGCGGCGACGGATATTGTGAGCCGCGTGTTTGGTGTAAGCGCATTTTGCAGAGCCTGTGAAATTGAAAAGGATATGGATATCATATGCAAAACTGCGGCTGAGTATCTCGGACCTGAGCTGTCTTTGGCTAAAACTTTTAAGGTTGTAGCAAAGCGCGCGGATAAAAAATTCCCCCTGACCTCGCCTGAAATATGCCGCGAAGTAGGAGGCTACCTTCTTTCAATATTCCATAGCCTTAAGGTTGATGTTATTGACCCTGAGGTTACCGTTGTAATAGAAATTCGCGATAAAAAAGCATATATCCACTCCTCTCAGATGGATGGAGCGGGTGGAATACCGACAGGCACGGGCGGCAGAGCAATGCTGCTCATTTCTGGCGGTATTGACAGCCCCGTCGCGGGATATATGATGGGAAAACGCGGACTCGAGCTTTCGGCAGTGCATTTTGCATCTCCGCCCTATACAAGTGACAGAGCGCTTCAGAAGGTAAAAGACCTTCTTCGTCAGGTTGCAAGATATACAGGCAGAATAAAGCTTTATACTGTTGGCTTTACAGAGATTCAGGAACAGATAAGGGATAACATAAAAGAGGAATATTCAACACTTGTAATGCGCCGCTTTATGATGCGTATTGCAAATAAACTCGCAGAGAAGGATGGAGCGCTTGCGCTCATAACGGGCGAAAGCTTGGGTCAGGTCGCAAGCCAGACCCTGCCTGCCATCTGCTGCACCGATGCTGTTTCGGATATTCCCGTATTCCGTCCCCTTATCGGTATGGATAAAGAGGAAATTGTTATAATTTCGAGAAAAATTGACACCTTTGATATATCGGTTCAGCCTTTTGAGGATTGCTGTACCGTCTTTACACCCAAACACCCCAAAACCAAGCCGAGCCTTCCCGACCTTGTCAGTGTCGAGGCTAATATGAATGTAGATAAGCTTGTTGAGGATGCAGTTTTAAAGACAGAGATAGAATTTATCAGCGCAGTTTCATAAGGGACTTATACTAAAGGAGAAAATTCATGAATGCGGAAATAATTTCGGTTGGCTCTGAATTGCTTTGCGGAAAACAGAGCAACACAAATGCGCTCTACCTTTCCGAGCAGCTTATGCATATTGGAATAGAGGTGGGGCTGCAAACTACTGTAGGCGACAGAGAGAATGATATAAAAAAGGTAGTTTCGGCTGCACTTTCCCGCAGCAATATTGTTATCATAACAGGCGGCCTCGGGCCAACCCAGGATGATATAACCAAAGAGGCTGTATGCAGCCTGCTAAATATAAAGCTTAAAACCGACGAGCTGTGCCTTGAAAAAATTAAGGACCACTTTGCTAAAAAGGGTGAAAAAATGGCGGATAACAATATCCGTCAGGCACAAATTCCAGAGGGAAGCGTTGCTATAAAAAATGATGTGGGACTTGCCTTGGGCTGCATCCTTAAAAGCGGAAATCAGTGCATCATTATGATGCCTGGGGTACCGTATGAAATGCAGCCTATGTTTGAAAACTCGGTAAAGCCTTTTCTTAAAACTATGACTGGGTATAGCGCGGTTTCAAAAACAGTAAATGTTTTTGGAATGAGCGAATCTCTTATTGCAGAGGCGCTTTGCGACCTCACCCAGAAGGGAAATCCTTTGGTTGCAACATATGCGGCAAACGGAAAAACGGATGTTTTTATTTCGGCAAAAAATGAGGATATAAAAGCCTCTGTTTTTGAGGTTGACTCCGCTGCCGAGGAGATTCAGAGAAGGCTTGGCGATGTGGTTTACGGAGTTGATGAGCCCTCGCTTCAGCACACGGTGGTAGGTCAGCTTGTTTCTAAAAATTTAAAGGTTGCAACTGCCGAGTCTTGCACAGGCGGCTTGCTTTCAAAAAAGCTTACAGATATTTCGGGCTCATCGCTTTGCTTTGAGTTTGGAGCAGTGAGCTATTCCGAATGCGCTAAAAACGCAATCCTGGGAGTACATAACGAAACCCTGCAGGAATTTGGCGCAGTCAGCGCAGAAACGGCATGTCAGATGGCAGTCGGCGCACGTACGCGCGCAGGAGCAGACTTGGGAGTTTCCATAACAGGCTATGCGGGTCCTGCATCTATGCAGGGAGAGCCTGTTGGGCTTGTTTTTATCGCGGTTTGCAATAAGGAAACTGTCTGGGTAAAGCGATTTGAGTTTTCCTATAGCGGTAAAAATTGCCGCGAGCGCATCAGAGAAATGGCGGCTATGCACGCTCTTGATATGATTCGTAGAGTTATAAACGGCTATGCAATATTTAATTCTCAGCGTCTGCCCGTTTCTGAGGTGCCCAATAGTAGCGAGGAGAAGCGGGTGTCAACAGTAATGCCTTCCGTAAGAGGCACTCAGAGAACAACCGAGAAACCCGATAACGAGGACACTGAAAACGGATTTAGGACAAAGCTTATGAAATTTGTTTTAAACATAATTCCAAATAAATATGATGATAATGGAGAAAAGGTGCGTAAATCGGTTTTTCTCACAGCATTTGTTGCCCTTGTGGTCTCGGTTTGCTACATTATCGGATTTTTCTTTGGAATAGCGCAAAACAAGAATTTGTATAGTAACCTTGAAGAACTGAAAAGTCAAAAGCCCTCAGCTTCAATTACCTACCCCGATGGATATCTTGAGGAATTTGGTCTTCTTTATCAGGAAAATGAGGATATTGTCGGCTGGGTAGAAATTAGCGGTACGCCTTTAAGTTACCCCGTAGTTCAGAGCATTGATAATGACTTTTATCTTACCCACAATTTCTACGGCAAGAAAGAGCGTCACGGCGTTCCTTTTATGGACTACCGAAATAATATAAAAGAGTTTGACACAAACACCGTTCTGCACGGACATAATATGAAGAGCGACAATCAAATGTTTTCCGAGCTTGAAAATTACTATAAGGGTGATAAGGCTCTCTCATTCTATCGTGAGCATCCGCTCATCACCTTTGACACGGTTTATGAGGAAAGTAAATGGAAGGTATTCGCGGTATTTACCTGCAACGTAAATACTGCAAATGGCGAGGTTTTCCCGTATTATGACTTTATAAACGCGAGTGACGAAAAAGAGTTCGATACCTTTGTTGATACTGTGAGAACAATCTCTAAATTCAACATACCCGTTGATGTTGAGTACGGCGACAAGCTACTCACACTCTCTACCTGCTATTATGATTTTGATGGCCAGCGCCTTGTGGTTATGGCAAGAAAGGTACGCGAGAATGAGAGTAGTAAGGTTGATGTAAAGCTGGCGGCTCTCAATAGCGGAGATAATAAATACACTCCCTCTGAGAAGGATAACACCTCAAGCTATGATTACGATAATATCATAAATAACAGCAGTAAATACCGCCCGAATAATAGCAGTAGTAACCATATCAATGTTATCAGACCTTCAAATTCAAGCAGTTCGTCTAAGCCTTCTAGCTCAACCTCAACATCTTCGGCTGAAAGCAGCTCTGAGCAGCAGTCGAGCGAGCAGGAGGAAAATACTACAAGTATTCCTACTGTGAATGAGAACGAAACCCCCGAAAACGAGAATCAGGGCGGCATCGATAACGAAAATCAACTGCCGCCTGATAATGAAAATCAGGGTGGCGCAGAAAATGAAAATGGGGGCGGCGCAGGCAACGAAAATGAAGAAACTCCCGATAATGAAAACGGGGGCGGCGCAGACAATGAAACTGAGGATACCCCTGAAGACGAAAATCAAGGTGGCGCCGATAACGATAATCAAGGTGACGGTAATAATAATAACCCGCCCACACCAATTTCCCCACCACCCACAGCCTAATATAAATAAAAAACGCCCTTATGGGCGTTTTTTATTTTACTCTTTTTCTGTAACCGAGAGGGGAAACGCCTATCTGCTTTTTAAAGACAAGTCCAAAGTAGTTTGCCGAGGAAAAGCCGCACTCCATAGAAATTTCCTCTATTGATTTGCTCGTAGAGGTTAAGAGAGATTTTGCGTGGTTTAGCCGAATAAGAGTGAGATATTCCATAATTGTGCAGTTCATTCCGTCCTTAAAATGCTTGCATAAGGTGGCTTTAGAGAGAAAAAACTCTTTTTCAAGCTGCTCTAATTCTATGCTGTGTGTGTAATTTGAATTAAGATAGTAGGCAATTTTTAAAACAAGAGAATCGTCGCCTGCCATATATTTAATTTCACTTGCGGGAGAAAGCGGCGTGCTGTGCTGCCTGCTGAGAAAATATATGAGCGACCGAGTGAGATTGAGCTCATTTTCTGTCCTAAGGCGCAGATTATGGTTCTGAATGTCAACAAGCTCGAGCAGAAGCGCATTTATGGTGGCTTTATGCCTGTTTTCAATGCTGATGATGCCACTTTCTCCACATTCGGATAAAAACTGCCTTTCATCAGGTGACAGAAGACTATCAGAAATGTTTATGTTTACCCTATGATACGGTCCGCCCTCGGTTTTGTGCATCTTAAAAGGCGGCAGAACTGCAAATGCACCCTTTTCAATAAGAAACATTCGGTTTTCGATAAAAAAGCGCCTCTGCCCGTCTAATAAGAAATACAGCTCCCAATGCTCGTGGCTGTGAGGCATTGCCATTGAAAATGGAGTTTCTATTTTTCGCTCTTCAACACAAAAAAACATACTAACACCTTTACGATTTATGTAATATTGTTTTTAGTATACTCTTTTTTATATTGAAAGTCAAAGTTTTTTTTGCTAATATTATAATATAAAACTAATTAGGAGGATAACTATGATTAAAGTTGTGCAGTTTGGAGAGGGAAATTTCCTGCGCGCGTTTGCTGAGCATTATTTCGAGGCTCTTTGCAATGAAGGAAGGGAGTATAGTGTTGATATTGTAACTCCGATTCCGGGAAACCTTACAAATTTCAAAAATCAGGATAACCGCTATCATGTTGTAATAAGAGGTGTAGAGAACGGGGAGAGTGTTGAGCGCGCTCAGAAGATAAATGTTATAAACAGCATTACCGACCCGTTTGCTGACAGAGAAAGATTTTTTGAGCTTTCTCGCGACAGTGAGCTTAAAATAATAGTTTCCAACACCACCGAGGCAGGAATTGCCTTTAATGAGAATGATAAATTTGATGGTTTTGAGAATATAACATTCCCTGCAAAGCTGACAAAGTTTCTTTATGAGCGTTTTACTTCGGGCGGCGAGGGTGTATACCTTATGCCCGTTGAGCTTATAGATAATAATGCTGACGAGCTATATGCCTGCGTTGATAAATACATAAAGCTTTGGAATTTACCGCAGGAATTTAAAACTTGGAATGACACCAAGAATTTTTACTGCAACACACTTGTTGACCGTATAGTTTCAGGTTACCCCAGAGATAATGAAACCGAAAAACACCTGCACTCTCTTATCGGAGAAGAGGATAAGCTTCTTACTGTCGGCGAGCCATTCGGACTGTGGGCAGTTGAGAAAAAGGGAGACATTGAAAAGTATATTCCCGAAGGCAGACACAATATTGATGTTGTTCTCACCGAGAATATAAAATACTATAAAAAACGCAAGGTGCGTATCTTAAACGGCTGCCACACTTCGATAGTCGCTATGGGACTTCTTCACGGCAAGGTAACGGTAGATCAGTGTATGACAGACGAGAAAATCAGCTCCTTTATGGAAACCCTTCTCGAAAACGAAATAATCCCCTTTGTATCTGATGATATAGATGCTAACAAGGAATTTGCAGGTAGTGTAAAGGGTAGATTTTTAAATCCGTACCTTAACCATCAGCTTACCTCTATTGCCTTAAACTCTGTTTCTAAATTTAGGGCAAGATGTTTAGTCAGCTTTAAAGATTACTATGAGGAGAAGGGTGAGCTTGCTCCCTGCTTCACAGTAGCACTTTCTTACCTTATGGCGCTTTACGCAGGTGTAGAAAAGGACGGAGATAAATATATCCGCAACGTAGGGGACAGAACTATTGAGATAATGGACGACAAAGAGTACCTTGAATTTTTCGCAAACGGAGGCAGTGTTTGTGATTTCTTAAAGAAGAGCGAGATCTTCGGCGAGGATCTGACCGCCTATAAAGGACTTATCGAAGCGGTTTCGGAAAATGTAAAGAGAATAAATAACGGAGAAAAACTCATATGAAAGACGCATTAGTAATATCTCCAAAGGATAATGTTTCTGTATGTCTTACATCGGGAGGAAAAATTCCCGTTGGTCATAAATTTGCCCTTTGTGATATTCCAAAGGATAGCTTTGTGATAAAGTATGGCGAGATTATCGGCCGCGCTGTCTGTGATATTAAGAAAGGGGACTGGGTGCATAGCCATAATCTTCGTTCCCATCTTGATGAGGATGCCCAGTATTATTATGATTTTTCGGCAGCAGACATAGAAAAACAAAAGGCAACCTTTAAAGGCTTCAAGAGAGAGGGCAGACGCGCAGGAATAAGAAACGAAATATACATTATCCCCACCGTCGGATGTGTAAACGGTGTCTGTCTGAAACTTGAAAAAATGGCTCAAAAGCTTGTAGAAGGCAGCATAGACGGAATTTTTGCCCTGACACATCAGTTTGGCTGTAGCCAGCTCGGCGAGGATAACGATAATATCCGTAGCCTGCTATGCTCTGTTGCACAAAATCCAAATGCAAGCTATGTTCTTTTTGTGGGTCTTGGCTGTGAAAATAATCGCCTTTGCAACATTCAAAAGGAACTTGAGGAGTATAATTTCGATGGTCATATTGCATTCTTCAACGCTCAGGATGTTGAGGACGAAATTGAGTATGGCTTTAATATCCTAAAGGGCTTTGCAGAAAAGGCAAGGGAGCTTGTGCGTGAGGAAATTGACTTTTCTGAGCTTTGCATAGGCCTTAAATGCGGCGGAAGTGATGCATTTTCGGGCATAACAGCTAACCCTTTGGTCGGAAGAATAAGCGACAAAACCGTCGCCTGCGGCGGTAGCGCTGTTTTAACCGAGGTCCCCGAAATGTTCGGCGCAGAGCAAAGACTTATGAATAAATGCGCTGATGAAAAGGTTTTCACCGAATATAAGAAAATGATAGTGGACTTTAAGGATAGCTATATAAAACAAGGCTTTCCTGTCTATGAAAATCCAAGTCCTGGTAATAAAGAGGGCGGAATTACAACCCTCGAGGAAAAATCCCTCGGTTGCGTAGAAAAAGCAGGAACAAGTGCTATTGTTGATGTCCTTCCTTACGGCGCAAGGGTCAAAAAAGCGGGCGTTTCGGTTTTGAATGCTCCCGGAAACGACCTTATTGCCGCAACCGCTCTTGCGGCGACAGGTTGTCAGCTCGTTCTGTTTACAACAGGCCGCGGAACTCCTTTTTCAACCTTTGTTCCCACTATGAAAATTTCCTCGAATGAGCGCCTCTATAAAAAGAAATCAATCTGGATAGATTACAGCGCAGAGGATATGAACGAAGAGGGACTTTTCTCGCTAATTTTAGAAACCCTTAATGGAGAATACCGCTGCAAAAGTGAGGATATCCGCGAAATTGCTTTTTATAAAACGGGAGTTACACTATAAACCCTTTAAACAAAAAACTCGGCACTTTTGTGCCGAGTTTTTTTATACAGACCTGGTTTTAGAAAATCAATAAAGCTTTTAATTACTCCTGTGATAATTCTGCTTTTATATTTCTCCGAGAGTCTTTAATTTTGAGAGCAGAGCGGCGCAGCCACTGCAAATCTCTCTATAAACCTTTTCAAAATTTCCGCTGTACCAAGGGTCTTCAATGTCCTTTGGATTATCTGTAAAATCGAGTAGCCTGAAAACTTTGTTTTGGTCATCCTCTCCGATAATGCGCAAAAGACGAGGAAGGTTATACTGCTCCATCACAATAACATAGTCAAACTCCTCATAATCGCGGCGGCTTATTTGCCGCGCTCTGTGCAGTCCATAGGGAATAGAGTGGCGCCTCAGCAGCTCGGCGGCAGGAGGATAAATTCCGTTGCCTATTTCCTCGCGCGACACCGCCATAGACTCTATATGAATATCATACCCCTTTGCCATATCTTTAAAAACATACTCGGCAATAGGCGACCTGCAAATGTTGCCATGACACAAAAATAAAATCTTTTTCATAAAAAATCAACCCACCTTTTTAACTATTATAAGATTATAAAAAGATAAAGTCAAACAGTATAAGGAAATAAAGAGTTAATCGTGAAATTCTCATTGACAAAAAAATACTTTTTATGTATAATAAAAACATAATACAGGACTGACGGAGAACGCGGGACACCGCGGGGGACTGTATTTGTTTTTAGCCGACCGTCTGGGCAATACAGTTCTTTAGAGGAGCTGTATTGCTTTTTTGTTTAGGAGGAATACATATGGAACACAAAAACTGGAATGGGTTTAAAAAAGGTGTCTGGCAGGATGAAATCAATGTTCGCGATTTCATTTTGCGAAATTTTACTGAATATAAGGGAAATAGTGATTTTCTATCTGCTGCAACCCCTCGTACGCAGGCGCTTATGAAAAAGGTGCAGAGCCTTTTTGAAATTGAAAGGCAGTTTGGTGGTGTTCTTGATATTGATACCTCAACTGTTTCCTCTCTTACAAGCTTTTCTGCAGGATACATAGATAAAGAAAATGAAATAATCGTGGGTCTTCAAACAAACCGCCCTTTAAAGCGCTCTGTAAACCCCTTTGGCGGTATGAGAATGGTGCGTCAGGCTTGTGAGGCCTATGGATATAAGCTCAGCCCCAAGGTTGAGGAAGAATTCCGTTTCCGTACCACTCATAACGACGGTGTTTTCCGCGCCTACACCGATGAGATGCGTCAGGCTCGTAAATGTCACGTTATTACAGGTCTGCCCGATGCTTACGGAAGAGGCAGAATTATCGGCGACTACCGCAGAGTTGCACTCTATGGCGTAGACAAGCTGATTGAAGAGAAAAAGAAGGATAAAAGCCGCCTTGCAAGTGAGACTTTTAATACCGATAATATCCGTCTTGACGAGGAACTTTTTCAGCAGATTGCATTTTTAGGTCATCTTAAAGAAATGGCGGCTATGTATGGCTTTGATATAAGCGAGCCTGCAAGTAATGCCTGCGAGGCAATTCAGTGGACCTATTTTGCATATCTTGCAGCCATCAAGGAGCAGAACGGTGCTGCTATGTCACTTGGCAGGGTTTCCACCTTCTTTGATATTTATATCACCCGCGATATAGAAAACGGAACCCTTACAGAAGAGGGTGCTCAGGAGCTGATGGATGATTTTGTTATAAAGCTCCGTATGGCTCGCCATCTGCGCACACCCGAATATAATGAGCTTTTTGGCGGAGACCCAATGTGGATAACAGAGGCAGTGGGAGGAATGTGTGAGGACGGAAGAACCTTGGTTACTAAAAACAGCTTCCGTATGCTCAACACCCTCTACACATTAGGTTCGTCTCCCGAACCTAACCTTACTGTTCTTTGGTCAAATGAGCTTCCCGAGAATTTTAAAAAGTTCTGCGCACGTGTTTCCAAGGATACGGACTCTATTCAGTATGAAAATGATGATGTTATGCGCCTGATTTACGGCGATGACTATGCAATAGCCTGCTGTGTTTCGGCAATGCGCGTAGGTAAGCAGATGCAGTTCTTCGGCGCTCGCTGCAACCTCGCAAAACTTCTCTTAATCGCTATTAACGGCGGATATGATACTACAAGCGGAATGCATATTGGTCCTCAGATGTCGGTGCTCGATGGTGAAAAGCTTGATTATTCCGAGGTTATGGAGCGTATGGAGATTTATCTCAAATGGCTCTGCCACCTCTATGTCAATACAATGAATATTATTCATTATATGCACGATAAATATGCCTATGAAAAAATTCAGATGGCTCTGCATGACACAGATGTTGAACGTTTTATGGCATTTGGTATAGCAGGTCTTTCGGTTGTTGCCGATTCGCTTAGTGCTATAAAATATGCTACCGTACGACCTGTAAAGGTAGATGGCTTTATAACCGATTTTGAAACAATCGGCGATTTCCCCAAATACGGAAATGACGATGATAGGGTAGACCTTATAGCAAAAGATATGACACATCGTGTTATTACCGAGCTTCGCAAAACCCCGACATACAGAAATGCTGTACATACTCTTTCGGTGCTTACAATTACCTCAAATGTTATGTATGGTAAAAACACAGGAGCAACCCCCGATGGCAGAAAAGCCTCGGCACCCTTTGCTCCCGGTGCTAATCCTATGCACAACCGCGAGGAAAACGGCGCTCTCTCTTCGCTTAACTCTGTTGCAAAGCTCTCGTATGATGACTGCCGCGACGGTATTTCCAACACCTTCTCGATAACACCCGAGGCGCTTGGAAGAAATGATGACGAGAGGGTGGACAACCTTGTTTCCATCCTTGATGGCTATTTTGCAAAGAAAGCCCACCATATAAATGTAAACGTATTAAATCGCGAAACTCTGATGAAGGCTTATGAAAATCCTGAGGACTATCCTAACCTTACCATTCGCGTTTCGGGATATGCCGTAAACTTTAATAAACTCTCGCGCGAGCAGCAGCGAGAGGTTATCAGCAGAACCTTCCACGAGGCACTGTAGTATGAATGGGTACATTCACTCTATTCAGAGCCTTGGAACAGTAGATGGCCCCGGTGTGCGCTTTGTAACCTTTCTGCAAGGCTGCAATCTGCGCTGTTCCTGCTGCCATAACCCTGACACTTGGGAGTGTAAAGGTGAAAATCTTTACACACCTGAGGAGCTTTTTTCAAAGGCTGTTCGCTTCAAGGAATACTTTGGAGAGCAGGGCGGGGTAACCCTTTCGGGCGGAGAACCACTTTTGCAGGCGCAGTTTGCATATGAGGTCTTTGAGCTTTGTCATAAAGAGGGGATAAATACCTGCCTTGATACCTCAGGCAGTATCTTAAATGATAATGTAAAGATGCTTCTTTCACAAACTGATAGGGTACTGCTTGATGTAAAGTACTGCTCAGATGAATTTTATAAGAAGTATGTGGGCTGCTCTCTGCAGAGTGTTCTGAAATTTCTTTGTTACCTTAATGAAAGGAATATTGCCACAACTTTGCGTCAGGTTATCATTCCTGATATAAACGATAACGAGGAAAATATTTGTTTTATTAAATTCCTCAGAGAAAAATACAGATGCATTGATAAAATAGAGCTGCTACCGTTTAGAAAGATTTGTCAGGCTAAATACGATAAGATGGGAATTGAGTTTCCATTTAAAGATATCCCTGAGCCGTCAGCACAAACCATGCAGAAACTAAATGAGCTTTTAAAATGAAAAATACCGCCCGCGTGTCTTAACATGCGGGCGGTATTTTACTTATAATTTTATCCTAACCTAAATAATTTGACGAATATAGAGAAATGTGCTATAATAAAGCATTAAAAAATAAATTTATAGTCCTTTATAAATAAAGTCCTAAAGAAAGAGGTGGCGAATTTGCGTAGATATACAAGCAGAGGTTTAAACCTTGAGCAGAATAAAGAGCCTGCTATATCGCTTCCAATTAGTAGCTTTTTTGACGTAGAAAAAGTTTTTTTGCCTGTTTCACAACAGCTTCTAATCACACCAAATCAGCAGCTTTCCAAAGGTCAGCTTTTATCCCGCGGTATTCGCCCCGAGTCTGTCGATTCATTTTCGAGCATTAACGGAACCGCCGTTGCAGTGGGAGAATTTGAGTTTGAAAAGTTTGAAAATCAGCACTTTCTGCGTGTCGATGCAAACGGGGAAACAATCTCGCCCGATATGCAGAAATATATAAACGCTGAGCCTACAGATGAGGACATAATGTTTGCGGTGGATAAATGCGGAATTCTTAACACCACCGATAAAAGAACCCTCAGCGAGATACATAGCGATTATCCTCACGGCGTAGAAAATCTTGTTATAGATGCTGTGGACGATGAGCCTTATGTCAGCAGCAGAATAACTCAGCTACTTTTCCGCTCTGAGCATATAGCCCCCGCGATAAAGGCTTTAAATCGCGTGTTTGGTGCAAAAAACATTAGAATTGATGTTTACGGAAGAAATGACGATATAACCATCCGCCTACCTCAGTCTGTCGGCGGATATACCGTAAATCAGATAAAAGAAAATTATCCCGTTTCCAAAATGATGCACAGTGATAAGGATACCGTTTATATAGATATAGGAGCTCTGCTGAGCTTCTATTATTCAGCAGTAGACAGGTGTGCATGGACCAACACTATTGTAACGGTAGCAGGAAGCAGCGTAAAAAATCCTTGTAACATAGAGGTACCTGTAGGGACTCCCATAGGTGATATACTTAGTGCCTGTGGTCTTTTAAAAAAGCCTAAGACCCTTATACTTGGCGGCAGTATGACAGGCTACAGCGTGGACGGAATGGATATCCCCGTCCTGCGCTCAACTAAGGCAATCCTAGCTTTTTCAGAGGAGCTTTGCTGCGAAACATATCCTTGCATAGGCTGCGGAAAATGTATTGATGTTTGCCCCGAAAAATTACTGCCATACTATATTTATACCTATTATCTTGACAATAATATTGAAAAGCTGTATAGGCTGTCGGCAGATAAATGCACCGAATGTGGCTGCTGCTCATATATCTGCCCCGCCAAGATAGACCTTCGCCAGTATGTTAAAAAGTCCAGAAGAACACTGCTTAAGGAGATGTGGCAAAATGAACAGAACAGTGAAAATACTCAAAGCACCGTTTCTGAGAAATAGCGGAACTGTTCAGTCGCTGATGGGCGACATGCTTATTGTTATGCCATTTATTTACTTAATGCCCATCTTTTTCTATGGCTTTAGAGTTTTAAAAAATTTAATTTTATCTTTAGCTGTCTGCTATTTATTGGACCAAGGCTGCATATGGGTTAAAAGTAAAAAGTTTGATTTTAAAGACCTTTCCTCGCTCGTAACTGGAGCAATTCTGCCTTTGCTTATGCCCGCATCGGTTGATACGCTGGTGGTTATAACCGCCGCGGCATTTGCAATTCTTATAGTAAAGCACCCGTTTGGCGGACTCGGAAACACCCCGTTTAACAGCGCGGCAGCAGCATTCTGCTTCTGTGCAGTTTCGTGGCCCCAAAAAATGTTTTCGTATACCCGCCCAATGCAGTGGCTCCCCATTTTCGGAAATGTTTTGGAAAATTACAGAACAATGGAAACAACAGCGCAGAACCTTAAAAACGGCGGCAGACCGCTTACCGATGCCTTTGATATTTTGTCGGGAAATACTGCGGGCGCGGCAGGAGTTACCTGTATAA
This sequence comes from Oscillospiraceae bacterium, assembly GCA_045655125.1. Taxonomy (GTDB): domain Bacteria; phylum Bacillota; class Clostridia; order Oscillospirales; family Ruminococcaceae; genus SIG578. Next base: position 23,391 of record JAZOOR010000055.1, on the reverse strand, counting down.
TAGTCATTTTGGCTGCGGCGGCATATCTTTTGTATCGCCGTGCTATCAGTATTCAGATTCCTGCAGGAGTCATACTTGGAGCGGGCATTTTCGCGCTCCTTTTCCCGAGAATTTCAACAGGAATTCTGGACTCGCTATGGTTTGAGCTTACATCGGGCGCGCTTATATTCGGCGCAGTGTTTATGGCTCCTGAGCCTTCCTCAAGCCCCAAGCACCCGTACGCTAAATGGATATACGGCGTCGCTATCGGCATAGTTACAATGCTTTTCCGCCACTATGGAAAAATGGAAATTGCATTTCCTTTTGCGCTGATTATTGTAAACTCATTTACTCCTTTCCTTGATAAAATCGGAACGGGAATAGACCGTTATACAGATATTCCCCTAAGTCTCCCCAAATTCCTTAGAAAGAGGGAAAAGAAGGGAGGAGCAGACGGTGAATAAACTAAAAGCACTTCTGAAAATAATCAGAAAAAAATCAAAAAAACTCATAAAACCCATAAAAAGACTTGTTATTGAAAATCCCGTCTTAACGCTTGGACTCTCGCTTGGTCCTGTAATCGCAATCAGCCAGACACTTAAGGCAGGAGTTTCTCTGTCGGTAGCGTTTTCCATAATTATTGTGCCCGTTCTTATTATCTTTGCGCTGATTCCCGTAAAGCTTTCAAAAAGTATCAGGGTAATTTTATGCGCTCTGCTTTCCTGCGTGTTTTTCATCCCGGCCTTTTGGTTTGCACAAACGATATTCCCCGAGGTTAATGATAAAGTGGGAGTATTTCTGCCTCTTATGGTTGTAAACCCCATAATAAGCTCAAGAAGCGCCGATGCCGCAAAGGGCTACAAGCCGCTTACAAGTATGCTTAGCGGTATTGAAACAGCCGTCGGATTTTCGGTAGTAATGTGTCTTGTTTCGACAGTGCGCGAAATTCTTGGCAAGGGAACTATCTGGGATGTCCCAATAGGTAATATGCAGGGCAATATCTCATTTTTGCTTCCATTTATGGGATTTATTATTGTAGGAGTGCTTGCTGCAGGAGTTAAAAAGCTCTCTGCTATCCTCGATAAAAGAGAAAAAGAGGAGGCGAAGTAATAATGCAGTTTTTAGTAAGCTTTTTCACAGCCGCTCTTGCCGCTGTTTTCATTGAAAATACAATATTTACAAGAGCGCTTGGCACAAGCCGAATGTTAGCGGTCGTCAAATCGCCTAAAACTATGCTTAAATTCGGTGTGCTGATCACCTGTATTACAACCGTTTCAGGCTTTCTTGCGTGGGCAGTAAATCTGCTTATCCGTAAGCTTTCGTTTAAGCTTTATATCGAGCCTTTTGTTTATGTGCTGGTGCTTGTGGCGGTATTTGTGCTTGCAAGTCTTGTGCTTTATTTTGCTTTTCCTAAAACATATCGCAAAATGAGTGAAATACTGCTGCTTGCAGTTTTTAACTGCACAACCCTCGGCGCCATTTTGCTTCCTGCTCACAACTCGCTTCTGAGTGTAGAGGCAAGCCTTGCAACCTGGGTTGGATTTTCATTCGGAACAGGTATAGCATTCTTTTTAGCCACCCTGCTTGTCTTTGAAGGAACCCGAAAGCTTAAGGGAACACACATTCCCGCTGCGTTCAGAGGATTTCCTGCAACGCTTATCTATATTGGTATTCTTTCGCTCGCATTTTATGGGCTTATTGGGCACGAATTGCCCTTTTAATCTGCTAAAAAGGGGAGAATTCTATTGAAATCTCGCAATAATAAAGGATATAAAATTCAAAGCTACGGAAGAATTTTTGATGGCTCGGAGCGCAGGAGAAAAAAGCGCATTAGAAACACCATTATCATTATTCTGGTTGTCTTGCTGCTTGTTTTTGTAGGATATAGCATTGCTGGACCTCTTTCTAACCTTTTGAAAGGTGAAAAAACTGAGCGCCCCTCGCAAAGCTCCTCAAGTAAACCTCCTGTTACTTCACAAATTGCTTCGAGTGAAATAGCTTTACCTGAAACACCCGAAAAGGCAGAGCTTTCGGAGCTGAAAGCGGCCTGTCTGCCTCTTTCGGCTGCGGCAGACTCAGCAGCCCTTAAAGCTTTTATCACCAATATTAAAAGCCTTGGGTATAATGCCGCAGTGTTAGAGCTTAAGGATGAGGACGGTACTGTTTATTACAACACCCAAAATCCTATGGCAGCCTCTGTGGGAGCGGTATCCGAAAAAGCCTTAGGGAACATTTCGGAGATAGTAACAAGGCTAAAGGCTGAGAATATCGTACCCATAGCGCAGGTAAATGCCTTTAAGGATAAAATTGCAACAAGAAACCCTGCCGCTAAAATTCTGTATACAAAGCACGAGGGCTGGAGCTGGTTTGATGCTGCTAACGGTAAGCCTTGGCTCAATCCCTACAGCAGTGAGGCTCAGGGATATATAACTTCTATTTCCTGCGAGCTTGTAGACCTTGGTTTTGAAAATATAATGGTGTCCTCGATAATGTTCCCGGATGTTAGCAACTTTGTGAACGCTGACTTTGGTGAGCTTGAGAAGACCGTTTCACACGCAGAAATCCTTTCTCAGTATACTAAGCTTTTAAAAGATGCTCTTAATGCTAAAAATGCAAAGCTGCTGCTAAGCTACAACGCTTCAGAAGCTGCGCGTCAAAATAATGTCATTTACGGCGGCGCCGACCCCAAAAGCTTCTCATATGATGCGCTTGTTCCGAATCTTAGTCTTGAAAGCGATAGCGGTGCGGCTCTATCTTCCCTTATCGGTTCAGTGAGAACTGCCTACCCTACTGCTGTGCTTATGCCTCAGTTTTCTCCGATAGACAGTGCAGGGGTCGCCTTTACAAAGGAGCAGATAGATGCGCAAATTTCTGTCTGTGCAGGATGCGGCGTGTATGTCTGCGATAAAAATGGGAACTATATAGGATAATATGATTTTCCTATTTATAAATTTTGGGGAGTTGAAAGTATATGCCGAAATATGTTGTTGATTTTGAAACTCTTTACAGCTTCGTGACCGACTCATTCGTGGGGGTCGGTGTGCCTCGCGAAGATGCAGAAATCTGTGCAGATGTTCTTTTAACATCTGATAAGAGAGGTATAGAATCCCACGGCGTAAACCGGTTTAAGCCTGTTTATATTGATAGAATCAATGCAGGTATCCAGAATCCTGTAACCAACTTTGAGATTATCAAAGAAACCGAGACCACCGCGGTTGTGGACGGACACGACGGTATGGGACAGGTCATTGGTAAAAAGTCAATGGAGCTTGCTATTAAAAAGGCAAAAGAATACGGTATGGGTATGGTGGTTGTAAGGAACTCCTGCCACTATGGTATCGCAGGCTATTACACCACAATGGCAACACAAGCAGGCTGTATCGGACTTACTGGCACTAATGCCCGTCCTACAGTTGCCCCCACATTCGGTGTTGAGGGCGCTTTTGGTACAAACCCCCTCACACTCGGTGTTCCCACCGATGAAGATTTTGATTTTAACCTTGACTGCGCAACCTCTATCACCCAGAACGGTAAGCTTGAATATTATCAGCGTATAGATCACGATATTATGCCCGGAACTGTTGTCGGCCCCGATGGCAGAGCAGTAGACGGTGATGCAGGCGATGCTCTTGGGAAAATCGGTAGCGGCGAGGCTGCACTTACCTCATTAGGCGGTATTGGCGAGGAGCTTGGCGGATATAAGGGCTACGGCTTTGCAATGTTTGTAGAGTTTTTGAGCGCCGTGCTTCAGGATGGCTCTTACGGTAAGGCTCTTACAGGTAAAGGCGAAAACGGTGAGAAGACCCCCTTCCATCTGGGACACTTCTTTATTGCCATTGATACCGACCACTTCCTCGGAGAAGATGTCTGCCGCAAAAAAGCAGGCGACATTATAAGAGAGGTGCGCTCAACTAAAAAAGCCCCCGATGCAGAGAGAATTTACACCGCGGGCGAAAAAGAATGGGAAATATGGCTAAGCCGAAAGGATAGCGGCGTTCCCATCAATGAGCCTGTTCAGAAGGAATTTAACGAGGTTCGCGATGCACTCGGTCTTACCCAGTATAAATTTCCTTGGGAAGAATAAGAAAAAATATAATAAATAGAGTAGCTCTGCGAAATCGGCGCAGAGCTACTCTATTTATTTGTGTCCAATTACTCCGTCAGGAAACACAGAGGCTTTTATAAGGTTTTCGGGTGCGATGTCAAGGGCGTCTGCAATGTTATAAAACACATCTAAAGAAAAACTGTATGCCATATTCGGCGCTTCAATATTACTTAGAAGTGAACGACTGATATTTGACTTTTCTGCGAGCTTTTCCTGTGACAGACCGCGTATTCTTCGAAGTGTAGAAATTGCGATACCGAGCTGTATAAAACGGTCTCGGTTTTTATAATCAACTTCCTTTCCCATGCTCAAAACCTCACTTATATACAATGAATTGTTATAAGAATAATTATACTTTCCATTAAGCTTTTTTCAGTATTTTATTGTATGCACTTGACTGTATTAGTAAGCTATGATATATTATTATTAACAAAAACCACATATTTGTATGCGAATGATTTAATAAATAAGTGATGGTAAGATAAAACAATCCATTACAGACGTATAAAGGTCTGATTTTGATTATCATTATTATGGTATATTATCGCGGTTTATTTATAAATTGCACAAAAAAATACGGATATATTGATAATTTTCTTAGAATTTATAGAGTTGACATAGATAGAAATTTCTTATATAATAAATTAAATCTTTTTGTTCAATTTTTTTAATAAGCAAAAGGAAGAAATAAAATATAAAGATTTTAAATTGAATCTGCGCCTGAGCCTTAGAGCCTGTGCCATCTAATCGTTATAAAACGATTGTGGTGCAGGCTTTTTTTATTTGTCTCTTGTCGCAAAAACTTAACCGAGGTGACACTAATTGCAAAACACTTTGCAGCACGATCCACAAATCAAAGACATCAGAACGAAACGGAGGCGCTTTCTTTGTCCATCGTGTGGTAAGCACACAGTCTTGTGGCTGCTTCCCACAACGGAAGTTAAAGACCTTCCAATTAAGTGTAAACGGTGTGGAAAGGAAAGTGTTGTGAATATAAAGCCTTTATCAGAATATTAATAGTATGTAGCAAAGCAATACCTTTTTCCCGCGCAACCCCATTAAGCAAATACCCTGATACAAACCCGCAGACCCTTAAAACATTATTTAAGAATTTTGCGCAAACGTTCGGCGTTTGTAATTTTTTGTCAAAACTTGTAGTAAACACTTACAAAGGGGAAAAAAGAAAATGAAACAGGATGACTTACGTCAGGCACTCATTGATGGCGCTATCCATGTCATTGCTCAGAACGGACTTGACAAAGCCACAACAAAAGCAATAAGCCAAGCAACAAGCATTAACGAGGTGTATATATACCGTTTATTTGAAAACAAAGAGAAATTGTTTGAAAAAGCCTTTGAACACCTTGATAAGCAACTGCTAGACAAATGCTTGCTACATATTGACGTTATGTATATGAGGGAAATGGATTATGAGATAAGATGCAGAATCTATTTTTTAGCAATGTGGCGTTTCCTTGTTGGAAACAAGGATGAAATTTTTATGTATGTCCGCTACTATTATTCGCCGTATTTCACAAAGTATTCTGCTGATGAGCATAAAAAACGCTTTGCTCCGCTTATAGAAAAATTTCGTCCCGCATTTAAGGATGAGGCAGACATTTGGATGATACTCAACCACATATTAAATGTTATACTCGATTTTGCAGTTAAGGTGCACAATGACCAGATGCCGAAAGAGGACAACTATGCCGAACATGTATTCCGCGTAATCTATGCATCGGTAAAGCAATACTTCAGAAATTCAAAGGAGGGTGATTTTTAAATATGAAGAAGGCACTTAATATATTAAAAAACACATTTGTATGGATGATGGTACTGCTTGCTATTATGATGATGATTTTTACGGTCATTTCCTGTACCACCTTTAACCGTAATGACCGCAGCCTGTTTGGTTTTAAGATGTACATCGTAAATACCGATTCAATGGCAAAAACCAATTTTAATGCCGGTTCATTGATTTTTGTAAAGGAGGTTGACCCCGCTGCTCTGAAAGAGGGTGACATCATAACCTTTGTTTCTCAGGATACCGACAGCTTTGGTGAAACTATCACCCATAAAATCCGCAAGCTGACAACCGATGCCGAGGGCAACCCCGGATTTATTACATACGGTACCACAACCGACACGGACGATGAAACCATTGTTACCTACCCTTACGTTTTAGGTAGATATGAAAGCCATATTTCCGGCTTGGGTACCTTCTTTAATTTTTTAAAGACCACCCCTGGTTATTTCATTTGTATTTTTACTCCTTTTATGCTGATTATCCTTTATGAAGGCTTGAAATTCTTTAACCTGTTTCGCCGATACAAGAGGGAACAGATGGAAGAAATGCAGGCTGAAAGAGATAAACTTGAAGCCGAGAAAGCGGAAAACGTTAAGATGCTTGAAGAGCTACGCGCTCTCAAAGCTCAGCTTGAAATAAAAGAGCCGATAGCGGTAGCAGCCGAAAGCACATCTGATGTAGAAACAGATACAGTAGAAGAAAATAGCTAACCCCGCCCCAGCGTAGCAAAAGAATAGGAGAAGACAATGCCACAAGCAAATAACCCTGAAACCGAGCTTTACCTGATTATTGGCATTGTCATTGCCGCCATTTTAATCTTGGCTATATATGGATTATGCCTGTTTTTTATTGAGTTTTGTCGGGATCTTAGATACATAAATTATGAAATAAGCCGAACAGAAGGCGACGAGCGCAGATATTGGCTATGTCTGCGTAAAAAACTTTGGCTATCGCTTATTCCGTTCGTAAAGTACTAAACTGTTTACCGTCAGTGTTTTTACTGCAAATGGTAAAGTGAGCGGCTGATTGCTATACATCCTCGCGCTTTGCAATCAGCAGAAATGTGCAATTTTCACATTTGGTCTCACGCCGCCCCATCTATTTAGGATGGGCGGCAATCAAAGGATATGATCTCACCTCCCTCTGACGAGGGAGGGGGACCGCGTAAGCGGTGGAGGGAGAGAAAAAACTACCCCTCAGTCACCTGCGGTGACAGCTCCCCTGACAAGTGGAGCCACAGGTAGAATCGTATCTTTTGATTGCCGAGAAAAAAACTTTGGCAAGACCTTCATAAGCCACCTTTCGCGTTAAGTCAACGGTCAGCGAGAGAGCGGTTTCAATATTTCCCAACGTTGGCACAACAAAATAAAGGAGGTCATAATAATGACTAAAATCAAAAGCACCAAGCGCGCTTTGCTGTTCAGCGCCGTGTCCTTGCTGATGTGTGTCTCCATGCTTATTGGTAGCACATTTGCTTGGTTCACAGACTCCGTTACCTCTGCAGGTAACAAGATTCAGTCCGGTACTTTGAAACTCGACCTTGAACTGCTTGATAAGGAAGATGGCTGGGCATCTATCAAGGAATCCAAGGCTCCTATCTTCGATTACGATCTATGGGAACCCGGTTATACCGATGTGAAGGTTCTTAAGGTTGAGAACGAAGGCTCTCTCGCACTTAAATGGTATGCAAAGTTTATTTCTGCAGACGACCTTTCTATCCTTGCTGATGTGATCGACGTTTATGTTCGCCCCAGTGCAACCGAACTTACATATCCTGCTGACCGTAATCTCGACGGTTACACCAAGGTAGGTACTGTTCGTGATTTCGTAAATACCATTGAAAGCACTACCCACGGCAATCTTAAAGCCGGCGAAGTTGCTTATCTCGGTATCGCTTTGAAGATGCAGGAAGAAGCCGGCAACGATTATCAGGATCTTATTCTTGGTGCATTTGATATTATGATCCTTGCAACACAGGACACTGTTGAGGAAGATAGCTTTGACGATCAGTATGATGCAAATGCAGAATATGACAAGGTACAGTTGCCTGCAAAGAACGTTACTGTTACATCTGCAGATGAACTGAAAGCAGCACTTGCTGATGCTGCAAACGGAGAGCGCGAAGTGAACATTGATGCAACCGGAGTGACCATTGACATCACTGAGGTTATGGCAAACGGCTCCGCTGCTGCCTATGAAATCCCGGCTGGTGTTACAATTGAGGGTGCAACTTTCAATCCTACCCATCGAGGCGGCAACTATGTTATGATGGGCGCTGGCGCCAATGAGCAGGTAGTATTTGAAAATTGTAATTTTGTCAATGCCGGTAAAAATTTAGTGATCGGCAGCGAAGCAAATGGGCCCGATTCTGTTATTTATAACAACTGCACCTTCACCGGTTCGGTGATTACCAATTTTGTTGATAACCCTGTCGGCGTTGCAGAATTCAACGATTGCACATTTACAAAGGCAACTTCCGGTATCGTTTCCAGAAGCTTCGTTGAAGGTATGGGCGGAACCCATAACTTTAACAATTGCACCTTTAACTACACCGGTGTAACCCAATCTTCAATGGGCGTTATTAATAGCGGCTGTGTGAATGTATATAGCGAATCCGAATATTCCACCACTGTTGTTTTGAATGGCTGTACCCGTACCAATTGCGGCACCCGTACTTACGGTCCGAACAGTTCTCTCATTATTAAATAATATCCCTTAATAAGTCCGTCCTAACTCCCCATGGGGAGTTAGGCGGCAATCAAAGGATATGATCTTGCCTCCCTCTGACGAGGGAGGGGGACCGCGTAAGCGGTGGAGGGAGAGAAAAAACTACCCCTCAGTCACCTGCGGTGACAGCTCCCCTGACAAGTGGAGCCACAGGTAGAATCGTATCTTTTGATTGCCGAAAAGGCAAATGAAGGAGAGTTAATGATATGACTACGATTAAAAAGATATGGAATATCGCATCCACCATACTCGTGGTACTGATGGTACTCTGCGCCGTGTTTCTGATGGGTTCCCGATTGGTTGGGTTTCGTTGCTTCAATATCATTTCGCCCTCTATGGAGCCGAAATATATGGTTGGAGATTTAATTTATGTAAAAGAGGTTGCCCCCGCAACTATTAAAGAGGGCGACGTTATTACCTTTCTTGTTAATGAGGATTTGGTAGTTGGTACACACCGTGTCGTTCGTGTGGACGCCGAAAATCAGCGTTTCTACACCAAGGGCGATGCCAATGACATTGAAGATCAGGATCCCGTTCACTTTAACAATGTGATCGGTGTACCTAAATTTTCAATTCCTAAATTGGGCTATGTGTCTGATTTCATACAAAATCCGCCCGGTATGTATATTACTCTCGGTGTGGGACTTTTACTCATAATCCTTGTCTTTGTTCCCGATATGATTGGCAAGAAGAAAAAGGATGAAGATGATCCCGAAATCGCTATGGCTCAAGCTGATATTGATGCCGCCAACGAGGAAAATGAAAGACTGAAAGCCGAGGTTGAGAGGCTTCGTGCCGAGGTGGCAGACAAAAAATCCTGATAATATTGGTTTCACATTTGCGCCTGTAAAGGAATTCCAATAGGCACGAATTTGAGATATAGACTATGAAGAAAGGAGGAAAATGACATGAAAATGACAAAGAAAAAGGTTTTTGTTACAGCTCTTGTAATCTCCCTTGTCGCCATTATCTCTATGGGTACTTTGGCTTGGTTCAGTGACAGTAAATCCGTCAACAACGAATTCTTTATTGCATCTACTGATGACGATACTGCTGATGAGGTTTTTTCTGTTAAACTGGAGGAAACCGAAGCTGGTCCTTACAAGGAAATTCTCCCCGGAGATACCCTTGATAAGAATCCTACCATTTACAACACAGGCCATTACGATCAGTACATTAGAGTAACTATCAAGATTACCAATGCAAAGAACTTTGTTGATTATATTGCAGGTGGTAGTTCTACCCTTACTGCAAATGTATTCCCCGGCTTTGTAGCGAGTAACTGGGAATCTGATGATAATTTTAATGGTAACTATGATCAGAATACTGATGAAATCACCTATGTGCTGTACTATAATGGCATCCTTGAAAGCAATCAGTATGTAAGAGTGTTTACAGATGTTGTTATTCCCGAGGGATTAACTCGTGATCAGGCTGCCAAATTTAACGAAGGTGACGCAGCTAACAGCTTCAGCATTAACATTAAAGCAGATGCTGTTCAGACACAAAATGTTGGCGCTGTATCAACTGCTACAGATGCTGCAAATGCAAAAACTGCTTTCACTACCGTTGGTATGTAATGTAGCCTGCACAAAAGGTATTAAAATCATTTAATACCGCAAAATAACTGCTCTCGTTTGTCGGCGTTTTCGAATTGCAGTTTTTACATAGCGCCGACAAAATCTATAAAGGAGGTCATAATAATGACTAAAATCAAAAGCACCAAGCGTGCTCTGCTTGCAAGCGGTCTTGCACTTTTAATGTGCATCTCAATGCTCGTCGGCAGCACCTTTGCTTGGTTCACAGATTCTGTTACCTCTGCAGGTAACATCATTAAGTCCGGTACCTTACAGGTTGATTTAGTGGATGCTGCAGGAAATTCCTTAGAGGGAAAGGTTATCAAGTTTGTTGACCAGGATGAAAACGCTCTCTGGGAGCCCGGCTGCACCTATAAATTAGAGGAAGTTTTTGTTAAAAACAAAGGCACCCTCGCTCTCAAGTATGAAATTGCTATCAATGGTATCACCGGAGATGCAAAGCTTCTTGAGGCTATTGAATGGACTGTAACTGTTGATGGCGTTGAAACCGCTCTTGCAGACCTTAATGGCTATCTCTTAGCAGGCGAAACCTCTAAGGCGATTGTTCTTAAAGGTCATATGAAGGAAGAGGCGAACAACGACTATCAGGGCTTAACAGTTAGTGGTATCTCTATTTCTGTTTTTGCTACTCAGTACACCTATGAAAAGGACTCTTATGATGAAATGTATGATAACATCGCATTTGTTGGAAGCGATGCCGCTTTAAGAAAGGCTCTCGCTGCTGGCAAAAATGTTATTCTTACAAAGGACGTTGATTTAGGCAATACACCCGTTGTTGTAAACAACGATATGCTTATCGACCTTAACGGAAATACCCTTTCGGGTACCTCCACAAGCTCTAACACTTCTTATCTCATTAAGGTAAACAGCGACAAAGAGCTCACCCTTACAAACGGTGAAGTATCCTTCTATGCAACTACTCCCGATACAGAGTGGGGCGGCGAAGGTCAGCCTGCTTTCCCAGGCTATGCCAACAATGCAATCAGCTGCTCAGGTACACTTGTTGTAGATGGTGCTACTATTAAGAATATAACCGCTCCAGGCGGTGCTTCCTATGCGGTTGACTGTTATCCTGGAGCAAACTTAATCGTTGAAAACGGTGTTATTGACGGTTGCGGAAAGGTTGCAATCCGTACATTTTCAAACTCTGCTATCACCCCAATCAATGTAACAATCAACGGCGGTACTATTACAGGCAGACGTGCAATATGGGTTCAGCTTCCCTCAAATAACAGCACCATTGCTCCTTATGTTAATGTAACCGTAAACGGCGGCACATTAATTTCTACCGATCCCGCAGGTGATAACCTTGCCCTCTACTCATACTCCTATGGCAATAGCTTTGCTAACACAAAGGTTGCATTTAATGGCGGCGAGTACTACGGTGAGCTTGTATTCGGCGGCGGTTATAAGGGCGATAAGGAAACCGTTACTGTAAATGCAGCAAACTGCAAATTCAATAACGATGTTTATCGCTATATAGAAAATGATGGCACTGAGCTTATTCAGGCTGCTAACTCAAATAATGCTATTGCTACCGATGCTGCAACACTTACCGATGCTCTTAACAACGGCGCAAAGGAAATCTATGCAGAAGGTGTTGTAGTTGAAGGAACTACTCAGCTTAACACCGGTGCAACCATAATTGGCGCAACATTTAAGAACGAGTCTGGTACTGCAGTTACTCAGACCGTTAGTGGAACCTTCAAGGATTGTGTATTTGAGGGATATGAAGCTCTCCGTTGGTGTTACAGCAGGGTTGGTGAAACGGTTGTATTTGAAAACTGCGTAATAAAAACGAATTTCCGCGGAGTTCACTTTGATGAAATGAACGGCAACGTTGTTTTCAAAAATTGTGAGATAAACGGTTTCAACGCATTTGGTGGCGATGGTGCTGTAACCTTTGAAAAATGTACGTTCGGCAATGATGCTTCTAATTACAATGGCTTGAACATGTACTGTAATATCACTCTTACTGATTGCACCTTCAATTATATGAGTGGTAAGACCAACTTTATTGATATGGAAGGTACCGGCAAGACATTGACAATTACTAACTGCAAGGCTACTCTTGACGGTGTAGAAGCTAATATCGCTGATTTCGTTGGCGGTAGCAAGCTCGCTCAGAATATAGTAGTTTACAATTAATAATTCAAACTAAAGTCCGTCCTAACTCCTTTCGGGGAGTTAGGCGGCAATCAAAGGGCATAAAGATTTGTCTTTGTGTCTTTTGATTGCTGAGTGACAAACTCAAATCTTGAAAAAGGAGGTCATTTGAATGGGCAAAATTAAACTCAAAATATTTGTTGCCTCGCTTGTGGCGGCTATGATGGCTTTTGTGGGCACATCATCACTTGCATATTACTCTACTGTCGGAAAAGCCACCAATGTTGTGACCTCCGGTAACATTCAGTTTATTATTCACGAAATGACCGACCAAGGAAAAGAATTTCCCAAAGAGGGTGTGTATGTCATCCCAGGCGATGTTGTTTCCAAAAAGGTCAGCGTGGAGAGTGATTGCGAGCACCCCTTTTATTTGCGTGTAAAGATGGTTTACGGAGTCAATTCCACAGAGCTTTCCGCTGAGGACTGCTTTAAGCTGAACATCAATGAGGAATATTGGGAACTTCACGATGGATGGTACTATTACAAAGGCATTGTGAATCCCGGTGATACCACCCCTAACGTGTTTTCTCACGTAGAAATCGTCGGTTCTAAGGTGGATAACAGTTATATTGGCAAAACCCTGACCCTCACTGTCAAGGCACAGGCCGTACAGAGCGAAAATAACCCCATTATAGACGGTAATACCTATACAGCCTCAGGCTGGCCTAAGCAGTAAGGAGGGCGTGTAGATGAAGAAAATATTTACATTTTTTGCCGTTTGTGCTATCGCTCTGTTCACTGTATTTCCTGTTTACGCGGCAGATGGAAATGTCACTTACAGCGGCAACGCAGGCAATTTCATATTTGCTCCCGGCAGCGATCATTCGCTGACCGACTTATTTCCAAATTTTAAGGGCATAATGCCCGGAGATACCTTAACGCAGAAGATCACCGTGAAAAATGATGCGGATAACAAGGTTAAGGTGAAGATCTATATTCGCTCTCTGGGAGCGCATGAGGATTCTGTTGAATTTCTTTCCCAACTCGGACTTAAAGTGAAAAAGAGCGGCGACAACCAAATGGCATATATGTTTGATGCTGCGGCAAGTGAAAAGGCACAGCTTACTGATTGGGTGTGCCTCGGAACACTCTATTCGGGCGGTGAGGTTAACTTGGATGTGACATTGAATGTTCCCGTCGAGCTGGATAACGAATTTCAAGATAAAATCGGCTATCTTGACTGGGAATTTTTGATAGAAGAATATCCCATAGAGCAAGGCGACCCCAAGCCACCAGAAACCAGCGACAATTCCCGTATAGGATTGTGGTTTGTGCTTATGGCTTGTTCGCTCTGTGCAATAATTATCCTTTTGGTATGGCATAAAAAGAATAAGAAAACGCAAGAAAACGCCGTGAAACATTAAAAATGACAAGGAGGAATAAGGCGTGAAACCTATAGCAAAGAAGAAACCCTACAAACGAATAGCCTTAGCCCTCAGTCTGTGCGCCCTCATTATCTGGGGCATTCTCGGCACGGGTGCGTCGCTGGCATGGTTTACCGATTCCACACCTGAGATAAACAACATTTTTCATTTTGCCCAGTTTGACCTTAAGGTTTCCTATTTTGACGAGAATAAGGAATGGGCCGAAATAAAGGGCGATACCAAGGTTTTCGATGAAAAGGCGCTGTATGAACCGGGTTATGTTCAGGTTGTATATCTCAAGGTTGAAAACGAGGGTGACCTTCCGCTTGATTTTTACACGGCGGTTAATGTAAACGACTGTGTTGTAGCAACCAATGCATTCGGTCAGCAGTTTATGCTGCAGGATTATCTCAGATTCGGCGTCATCACCGATGTGAGGGAAGAGGATATTGTCAGCGGCAGAATGGACCGTGAAACTGCAAAAGAAAACTCAAAAATCCTTGTAAAAGATATTGCAGATATGCCCCTGCATAATTATGATACAGACACCGCGAGTTTGGCGTCCAAAGAAACAAAGTGCATTGCGCTTATTGTCCGTATGCCCGAAGAGGTCGGCAACATTGCCAACTATCGCGGTGAAACAATGCCGAAGGTTGAGCTTGGCATCACCGTCAAGGCGGAGCAGCAGAAGTAAACTATAGCAATAAGAGGAAAGGAGAGTGATGATGTGAAGGAATTGTATAATAAGTTTTTTCGTGTTCCTAAATACAAAAGAATTTGCGATAGAGTAATGCGTGCGCGTGTAACATTAACTCTTACAGTTGTTATAATGTGTCTTGCCGCTATGAGCATTAGCGCTTACACATATTTTTCTTACAATATCACCTCCGGCCCCAACATTATTAAGGCGGCGCAATTTGAGGCTAAGGCTTCAATTCAGATAACCCAAAAAAATGGCGAAACCGTAGAAATAAATCCAATTACCGGTAATTATCAAACCCATAAGGCAGAATTAGAGGCTGGCAGCTATATCGTTGAGATTGCTCCAACCGAAAACAGTACAGCAAAAACAGGATTTGTAGTCATTACGGCTGACGGCTGCAAGGAAACCTATCATACACAGCAGCTCGGCATTGACGAAACTGCTCCCAATGGAAAAACGTCTTTTATTAAATTTGAGCTTACCATTACCGATAAGACTTGCGTTTATTTCCTTGCCCATTGGGGAACCTCATCTCATTATGATACCTATAAAAACAAGGGCGAGGAAAACGAACTTTATATTATTGATAATGATAAAATAAAAATGATTGTAAATAACATTGTTGATGTTCCAAAGAGCAACGAAACCGACAACGAGGAAACCTTACCCGAGGATAAAACTGAAAAGACAGATACAACGGCGCCTTCTGAAAACGCAGAGGACACCGCCGATCGCGAGGATCGGCAAACTGAGATTGCAACCGAAGTGGAAAATACGACAACAGCACCAGAAGACCAGTCTGCAAGCGCGGCTGTAATCGGTGGAACAGTCGTAGCAGGCAGCGAGATTACAGGTACATCAACAATCGAGGAAAGCGAATAAATGAAAAAGAAGTTATTTACCCAAAACCTCCGTTTTTTTTGGGACAGTATACTTTTTCGGCGCCTTGAAAAGAAGACCGGGAGTCCTAATAACGCTTCTGATTCGCAAGAATTTGAGCGTTGTGTGATGTGTGGCGCACTAACATCTATTCCTGTTTCAATGCCTATTGATATGCGTAATAATTACGAAATCGGCCTTGGACAAGTTTGCGATAAATGTGCAAATAAACTTCAAGAATATAGTTACAGTGAAGACGGACTCCTTAATGCTCAGATAATGCAGGCGGTTAAATACAGGCAAAAAGAAACCAGTAATAAAAAATGATGCTGTGTCGAGCATCGCTTCGGTTACAATACAAAACCCCATTCCTATGCCAAAAGGCAGGAATGGGGTTTACTTATATGTAGGAGCAGAGATTTTACTCTTATCTTTTGTCTGGAAAAACAGATATTATTTAGAGAAGAGTGAATAGTAAAAAAGTAAAATCCCGCCCACTTGCTTGGGCGGGATTTTTGGAGCTGGTGATCGGACTTGAACCGACGACCTGCTGATTACGAATCAGCTGCTCTACCAACTGAGCCACACCAGCATCGACGCATTAAATGCGCCGAAAAATATTATATCCAAAACTGCCTATAAAGTCAATACCTGTCAGTCCATAATATCAACATAAGAGGCGCTGACGTATCCGTTTGCGCCGTCGTATTGCGTGGCATACCAGCCATTAAAACCGTCGGTAACATTAAGTACAGTTCCGTTGGGAATGCTCCTTAAAACAGGCGAGGAAACCGACGGGCGCTCGCGTAGGTTTAAGCTTCCCGATGATAGCCTTACAACTGCACGCCTTGACATTTGCGGCTCGACAAAGGGGATACCGAAATACTCGGTAAGAGAAAGAGCAATGTTTCTTGCAATGCTGGGGATGTTGCTTATTATCCACTGCGCGTCCTCGGGATTATCGTGGTAACCTATTTCCAAAAAGGCTGAGGGTGCTTTTGGCTGCCGCACCTCGCCAAGACGGGTTGTAGTAAGGGTGCGAACTCTTTCGGGCAAAGGATATATATCTTCAAAATTGTCGGCTATAATTTCTGAGGCGCGCTCTCCTCGCTCGCTGCCGGGATAATAGTAGACATCAATTCCGCGAGTTTGCCCCGCAGTAGCCTCGGGCGAGGCATTTGAATGCAGAGCTAAATGCAGGTCATAATTTCCTGCGTTTGACTCTCTGATTGCCGTGGCGGCATTGGTGGTTCGGTCATTTCTCACAAAACCTATGTTGTTTGTGACAAGATAAGGCTCAAGCGCGTCGGCGAGTAAATTCATATAATATTCCTCACTTCCGCCTGTTACGTAAGTGTTTGCCTCTTGTGTGGATGGACTTAAATAAATGGTAGGCATAAAAATCTCCTTTCATTTTAGTGGTGTCGTTATTATATTTATGCATCGGCAGCTTGTCTGTAACTCTGTAATTTTATTGTCCAATGCGGCATATATTTTGTAAAAAGAAGGGAGAATTAAAATGCTTTTTTTAAAAAGGAAACGAAAGCCTAAAAGCACTGAGATTATAGCAGTTTGCCTTGTAGCAGCTTTTGCGGTAGCATTTTCGGCAAAATACAGTAAAACAACAGCGGTGCAGGCACCCGCTTATCTTTTCTGCGAAAATAATTCTCAGCGCATTTCATTTTTAAGCTCTTATGGAATACAAACAGAAAATGAGCCCTTTTCTGTATGCGATGTTATAATTCCCCAAAGCTTTGACGGCGTGTATCAGAGCTTTGAAATTGTGCAGAATTCACAAGGTCTCACCCTTTCGGAGTATAAGGGACAAAGGGCACGCAGATATAGCTATAAGGTTACTAATCCGCCCAATGACTTTGGAGAAACCTCGGCAGAGCTTTTGGTGATTGAGGGCAGGATA
Source organism: Oscillospiraceae bacterium (assembly GCA_045655125.1). Taxonomy (GTDB): domain Bacteria; phylum Bacillota; class Clostridia; order Oscillospirales; family Ruminococcaceae; genus SIG578. The sequence goes on along the minus strand of JAZOOR010000055.1, from coordinate 6,145 downwards.
ATCGGATGCGCTTTGTGCGATATGCAAAATAAAAACGGTTTTTCTAAAATAATTGGTTGACCTGCACAACACAATGTGGTATAATTATCAAGGAAGAAAATGGATATGTTAAAATTGCACAAAAGCGGCATCGTTTTTTTGGTTAGATTTATTTTATAAATCGTAAACAGATGCTTATTTTTGGTCATTTTTGAGCAAAAACACAAAAAAGTGGCACTAATATTTGTGAGATTAGTTTATTGTATTTGTTTTCTTAAACTGATATTATTATTTAGTAATAAGTGTCAGTTTAGCTGATTGTAATATTTAATTCAAATGCATAAAAAGCAGGAGGTCAATAATGGCAAGTTTATCTTTTAGAAAAATCGGAAAAACTTATCCCAGCGGTGTTACTGCTGTTTCCGATTTCAACCTTGAAATTAAGGATAAGGAATTTATCATCTTTGTTGGTCCTTCCGGTTGCGGTAAGTCCACTACTCTTCGTATGGTCGCCGGTCTGGAGGAGATTACTGATGGTGAACTCTATATAGGAGACAGACTTATCAATAACGTTGCTCCTAAGGATAGGGATATTGCGATGGTTTTCCAGAACTACGCTCTTTATCCTCATATGACTGTTTATGAAAATATGGCATTCGGTCTTAAACTGCGTAAAACTCCTAAGGAGGAAATCAGAAAGCGCGTTGAAGAGGCAGCAAGAATCCTTGATATTACCCACCTTTTAGACAGAAAGCCTAAGGCTCTTTCGGGTGGTCAGCGTCAGCGTGTTGCTCTCGGTCGTGCTATTGTTCGTGAGCCTAAGGTCTTCCTTCTTGACGAGCCTCTCTCCAATCTCGATGCTAAGCTTCGTGCACAGATGAGAACCGAGCTTTCCAAGCTCCATAAAAAGCTGGGTACCACCTTTATCTATGTTACCCACGATCAGACCGAGGCTATGACCATGGCTGACAGAATCGTCGTTATGAAAGACGGATTTATTCAGCAGGTTGACAGCCCCACAAACCTCTACAACAAGCCCGTTAATGTATTCGTTGCAGGCTTTATCGGAACTCCTCAGATGAACTTTGTTGAGTCCAAGATTATTGACCTTGAGAATGGTCAGTATGCTGTAGAGTTCGGCTCTGAAGACACCAAGACCAAGAAGGGTGTTAAATATCAGGTTACCATTCCTGAGGAGAAGGTTAAGGGAACCAATCTTCCTGAGTATGCAGGTAAAGAGGTTATTATGGGTATCCGTCCTGAGTGCCTTAAGGATGACGAAGAGTTCATCGCAAAGGCAACTACCGGTGTTATCAAATGTAAGGTTGAAATCACCGAGCTTATGGGCGCTGAAACCTATCTTTACATCGACTGCGAGGGCATCAATATGACCGCTCGCGTTGCTCCCAGAACTTCTGTTATCAGTGGTGATGAGATTCAGATCGCTATCGATCCTAATAGACTTCACATCTTTGATAAGGACACCGAGGCTATAGTAGTTTACTAAGATATTTAAAAGAGCGGGCAATGCCCGCTCTTTTTTATGTTTATATTATATTTAGAAACAGCATTGCGGCAACAGCAGGAATGGATCCTGTCAGCGCAATTAAAATAGTGCAAAGATTTATATAAATCAGTTTTCCGAAAAAAGAACTCAAAATCCAAACTAAAAAAAGGCTTGATGCACCCATCCCCATAGAACCGAAGAGGGCAGAAAAGAGATATTTCTTTTGCCCTGCAGATGATTTGATGTAGATTCCAATGCAGATAATAGATACCGCCAGAGAGAAAATTAATAAAATAAATTTTTCAGCCGTCATTTTGTCAGCTCCGTTTCTACGTTGTCTTTTTAGCCTTTCTGCGAAAACGCGCAGTAATGCGCGGTGGGGCTGCAGGTAATGCCTTTCTCGCGTGCAACTGTAATAAGATGTCTGTATCTTGAAAGTAGTGCGCGCTCCTCAAAAATACAGGAATCTATCATATCGTGCTGAGTTTCGAAATTAAATCGGTTTCTTATGTTTTCGAGCTTTTTTGAGACATCTGCAATTTCTGATAAAATTGGGTCATCGGTTTTTTCTTTTGTGCGAGTGTCCGATGATTTTGAGCTGATAGATGAGAAAAATTGTTGCAAATATGCTGTGGCTTGCAAAAAGCTCCCTCCTTTCAAATCAGTATATGAAATATTTTGAACATAAATTCACTTTTTATTCCATTTTGAAAAATTACCGAGCAGAATGTACCGTGAAAATATTTAAAAGGGGTTTACAAAAAACGACTTTAGGAGTATAATATCATAAGGTTTTGCTACAACTTAAATTATTATGAGGGGAACAAAAGAATGGAAATTAATTTTAAAGACTTTTTTCTTTTGATGCTTCGCCGAATCCCTGTGCTTGTTTTAGGACTTGCGATTGGCTTCATATCCTTTTTTACTTATACTAAATTCACAGAGGTTGCGCAGTATTCCTGTGAGGTTACAATGATTGTAAATGCCGCTCCCGATACTATTGCAACATCGGGAACTATAGCGGCGTCTCAGCAGCTCACAAAAGCATATATCGGAATAATGAAGGACCTTTCATTTTCCGAAAAGGTTGTAAAACAACTTCCTGTTGATGTAAATTATACTGCTAATATGGTTCGACGCAGTATGAGAATGGAAGCAGTGGATGACACTCAGATACTTTCTGTCGAGGTAACAACTGATTCTGCAAAAAACAGTTATGAGATTGCAAGAGCTATTGAGCAGATTGCCCCCAACACCTTAAGACAGTATTTTGATGATACAGGATCTATCGTTATTTTGAATGGTGCAAAAAGACCTGTAGCGCCTCTTGCTTCAAATATTACAATAAGTTCTGCGTTAGGTGCGATTATAGGACTTGTTATCAGTGCTTGCATTGTTCTTATGGTAGCAAAGCTTGATAAAAGAATTCGCAGTGAAGAAGATATTCGTAACTTCACTGTTTATCCAATCCTCGGAACCATCAACACAGTAGAATGATGGAAGAAAGGAACTTCACATGAAACTGTTATCTAAAAAGAAGAAAAATCCGTCGGTTCAAAATGAACTGATTGTAGGCAATAAGCATAGCTTCTTATTTTCTGAATCCTATAAGACTCTAAGAACCAATGTACTATTTTCACTCCCTAAGGAAGGTTGCCGTAAAATTATTGTTACTAGCGCACTTGCGGGAGAGGGAAAAAGCACAGTTTCATCGTACCTATCGGTCGCTTTTGCAGAAATGGGCGCAAGCGTACTCTTGATAGACTGCGACCTTCGCAGAGGAAAAATTCACCGTCTGTTTGAACTAAAGAGAGCTCCGGGACTTGCTAACGTCCTTGCGGGTTTTTCTGATGTTAACACCGCGGTCACCAAAACCAAGATAGAAAACCTGTTTGTTCTCCCCGCAGGAGCTGTTCCCCCAAACCCAGCAGAGCTTCTTGCATCGGGCAGAATGGAAGCACTGCTTTCAGAGTTTTCCAAATCGTTTGATTATATTATTCTTGATACCTCTCCTATCAATGTTGTTTCAGATGCCCTGCAGCTCAGCAGCCTTGTAGATGGAACCTTGATAGTGGTCCGTCAGAATTACACAGACCAAGGCGCACTTGGAAGATGCATTGATAGCCTTGAATTTGTAGAGTCGAAGATTCTCGGCATTGTTTACAACGATGTTCAGTCGTCTTCTACCACAAAGGATAAACGATATGGTTACTATAAAGGCGGCTACTACATTTCTTCTCGCCGCGAGAGTGACTCAAAATAGCAAATTTAAAACCGAAAGGCAGAAAGCCTTTCGGTTTTTCTTTATTTTATCGAATTTTTTCCTAAATAAACAGCGCTGCTGCCAAGCTCCTCTTCAATTCGTAGCAGTCTGTTGTATTTAGCAGTTCTGTCGCTTCGGCAAGGAGCTCCCGTTTTTATCTGACCTGCATTTAAGCCTACTGCAAGGTCTGCAATAAAGGTGTCCTCTGTTTCTCCTGAGCGATGAGATATAATGCTATTGTATCCCGCCCGCTTTGCAAGCATAACCGTTTCTATGCTTTCACTCAGGCTTCCAATCTGATTGGGCTTAATAAGAATGGAGTTTGCCGCTCCGCTTCTTATCCCCATTGTAAGCCTTTCTGAGTTGGTTACAAATAAATCATCGCCAACAAGCTGAATTTTGTGTCCAATCTTTTCTGTAAGGGCAGCCATACCCTCAAAGTCATCTTCGTAAAATGGGTCTTCAATAGAAATAATAGGATATTTTTCACAAAGCTCGTTCCAATAAAGCGAAAGTTGCTTTTTTGATAAAGCCTTTTTCTGCTTGGGAAGAAAATAACTTTCCGATTCCTCTTCAAGCCACCCCGACGCCGCGGCATCAAGAGCAATCATAACATCCTCGCCAGGCTTGAATCCTGCGCGCTCTATGGCATCTAATATAACCTCAATGGCTTCATTGTCATTTTTTAAATCGGGAGCAAAACCACCCTCGTCACCAATAGCCGTTGAAGCTCCCATAAGCTTTAGCGTTGTCATTAGCGCGTGATAAACCTCAGAGCCGCAACGCAAAGCCTCGCTGAAGGTATGTGCGCCCACGGGCATTATCATAAATTCCTGAATATCAAGGTTGTTTGGTGCGTGCACACCGCCATTTAAAATATTCATCATAGGAACAGGAAGAATATTCGCCGAAATGCCGCCTATGTGCTTGTATAGCGGAATACCGACCGCTTTAGCCGCCGCTCTCGCTACTGCTAGTGATACCGCCAAAATTGCATTTGCACCAAACTCGCTCTTGTCAGCGCTGCCGTCTAAATCAATCATTACTCTGTCAATTTCGCCTTGAAAACGCGCGTCCATTCCTGATATGGCAGAGTTTATAGCGCCATTAACATTCTCTACGGCACTGAGAACACCGCAGCCTAAATATATCTCCTTGTTTTTGTCGCGCAGCTCTCTTGCCTCAAATCTTCCCGTAGATGCACCCGAGGGAACTGCTGCCCGCGCGACTGCGCCGCCGCATAAATGAACCTGCGCCTCAACGGTGGGGTTGCCTCGCGAATCTAAAATTTGCCGTGCTGTCACCTTTGTAATAAGATAAGGATTTGAAAACAATATAAATGCCTCCTTTAAAAATTTTTGTTCAATTTTGGAAATTTGCTTTATAAGCATATTGTTAGGAGAGTTACAGAAACTATTCGGGGAACAAAAAATAAAATTATAAAGGAGGAGAGGCAAATGAAACAAAAAATTGCAATTTTAATTGCTGCGCTCTCGCTTATGACAATGCTTTCTGCTTGCGATATGGGTACAGGTGAAGATACCAGCTCCAGAAATGAGTCCAGAAACGATACCTCGTCTGTTATGAGCGGAAATATTCCCAGTGGTAATACAGATGGTAACTATGACAACAATTCGTCTAATAACAGCAATACCCTTGGAAACGACATTTCAAGCGTTATTTCTTCGGCAAATGGTACACTTAGTAGTATGATGAAATAGTAACAATATGGTAAGAAAATATAAAGTTAAAACCCTTTTCGGCATAGCCTGCGCTGTATTGCTTTTTATATGTTCCTCATGCAGCGATAGAGGGCAAAACAAAATTTTATCCTCTGAGCAAATAAGCAACATTGAAAATAATAATGCTTCGGCACAAATGACGCTTATAGAGAAAGAGGAAAGCTCAAAGATGCCGCCCTATGATTTAAACACACTTGATAATACCTGTATCGGCTGGGGAGCGGGAAATGAAAAAAACCACGCCCGTCCCTCGTCGGCAGTTTCCTTTAATCAGAAATATAGTGATTACAACGCAAAGTTTATAGGCGATGATGTAAAGAAGATTTACTTGACATTCGATGAGGGTTATGAAAACGGGTATACCGCATCAATTCTTGATATCTTGAAGGATAAAAAAGTCAAGGCGGTGTTTTTTGTAACCTATGACTATGTAAAAAGAAACCCCGAGCTTGTGCGCCGAATGATAGACGAAGGGCATACAGTAGGGAACCATAGCTGGTCACACCCCTCTATGCCTTCCTGCTCCTTAGATGAGGCGCGAGAGGAAATAATGAGGCTCCATAACCTTGTTAAAGAGCAGTTTAATTATGAAATGCGCCTTTTCCGTTTTCCGAGAGGTGAGTTCAGTCAGAGGATGCTCGCTACCGTCAAAGA
>JAZOOR010000054.1:0-7072 GCA_045655125.1 Oscillospiraceae bacterium | reverse complement strand
CCGGGCAGCTCGTTCATTTCTAAGTAAAAATCGCGTAGATTATTTTTATATTCCTCGAAATCGTACATAAAGAACATTATCGGTCTTTTTAAATTTGCAAAATCAAAGAATACGCTTGAATAGTCGGTAAGCAACATATCGCTTATTATATAAAGGTCGTTTATATCATCATATTTGGATACATCGTAGACAAATCCCTCATATTTACCCATATCGAACTTGTCGATTATAAAATAGTGGGCGCGAAACAAAATAACGAAGTCGTCCGAAAGCTCTTTCTTAAGCATATCAAAATCAATTCCGATATCATAATGAAAGCCTTTTCCGCGCTCAAAGGTATTGTCTCTGAAGGTGGGGGCGTAAAGCAGCACCTTTTTATCCTCCGGAATACCGAGGCTCTCCTTTATTCTCTTTACATCCTCATCCTTAAATGAAAACAGAAAGTCATTGCGAGGATAGCCACACTCAATGAATTTCTCCTTGCTCTGAGCATAGGCAGAGCCAATCTTGTCGGTGTAAAACTCTGAGGGTGAGAGGAAGTAGGTGATTCTTTTACCCTGAGTTGTATACTGCCTGTGTATTTCAGAAAGCTTTTGTATATTATTGCCCTGAGCCTTAATATCGCAGCCAAGGCGCTTTAAGGGTGTGCCGTGCCAGGTCTGAATAAATACGTGGTCCTTGCTTGGTATACTTTGCGGCAGCATTGTTGAGTTTGTTACCCAATATTTCGCGCGAGCCAAGGCGCGCATATATTCATTTGTGCGGTATTTTACCACCTTGGTGTTGCGGTTTTCTTTAAGAAAAGCATATTTCTTTACATCGCGTACAGCCCAGATGAAGTTATAATCCGAAAAACGCTCGTCATCAATAGCGGCAAGATACATAGCTTTGGGGCTGCAGGCATAAATTCTGCCCTGAAAGGACTCAAAAAGAATTGTTTTTTCATCAATGGGATATCTCTTTTTGTATTTATTGAAATAATAGGTTCTTTTGGTATAAACAATCCTATTATACAGTCTATAAAAAATTTTACTGTTCTGCATAAATTTTTTTATGCGCTTTCTGATAAAGTTCATAGAAATTTTAGCTCCTACTTAATCTTTTAAATCCTGCTTAATCTGTGTTGTTGATATCTCTGGGGTTCTGGAAAGGTAAACTACCTCGCAGCTATCCTTGAGAAAATCAAATTTTCCTTCCCAGTCGTCACCCATAACAAAGGTGTCAACACGAAATTCTTTAACATCGGTTTTCTTCTGATCCCAGTTTTCCTCGGGGATAACAAGGTCAACATAACGGATGGCTTCAAGCATTTTTTTGCGCTCCTCATATGTAAAGTAGCACTTTTTCTGCTTGCAGTTCCAGTTAAATTCGTCAGTTGAAAGTGCGACAATAAGATAGTCACCGTATTCCTTTGCGCGCTTTAAGAGATTGATGTGTCCATAGTGCAGCAGGTCAAATGTTCCGTAAGTAATTACTTTTTTCATTTTTTATTCCTCCGATTTAAGTCCTATTTTTTCAAGGATGAGCTTACATCCTGAAATATTTTTATACATATTGCAAATTTCATTGCATTGTCTGCGTTTTTCACAAAGAGGGTCTTCCCCTTTTGAAACTCTGCTTAGGAAATCCGAAAAATCCTCAGCCGTTTTTATCTTTTCTCCCGGCATCAGACTTTCTATATCGTCAAAGGCATAGCCTCTGCTCTCCCCGTAACTTACCTCATCGGGTCCCGCAAAGGCAATGGGCTTATCAAGAAGCAGATAGTCAAAATAAATGCTTGAAAAATCAGTTATCAGCGCATCTGAATGTTTTAGTAGCTCGTAAAGGTTAATGCCATTTAAGTTAAGTTCGCTTTCATCTGCAAACCATATGTTTTTAAAGCTCTTTTGCGGCAAAGGAGTTTCGTCCATCGGATGAGGTTTTATAAAAAGCAGTATATTCTCTTTTTCAAGAATGGGGCAAAGCTTATTTAAAAAGCTTTCGTCAAACGGATTTATTTCCTCATAGCTTCCGTCGATTTTATTAAGGCGCTTTGAACTCATAAATGTAGGCAGCCACAAAATCACCTTATTAAAGCCTTTAAAAATTTCGGGAGTCTTTGTGTCTTTTAGAAAAACTTCACATCTTGGCTGAGGGGTGATGATTGCCTGATTTTCTCCCGCTCCGAATGCCTTTAACATAATATCTTTAAAAAAAGGCGAGGTTGCAATCACATATGTAAAGAAATTCTGATCCTCACTCTCGCAGCCCTTTTCAAGCCTTCCGATAGCTTTAAGGGGCATTCCGTGCCACAGGTTTACAACGCACTGATTTTTTGACGGCTTTATTGGGTATTTTCCAAAGCTGTAAAAGCAGTATTTCGACCTTAAAAACGAAAAAATTCCGCTTTTTAGTCCCACAAATTTTACATTTTGAGGTGCGTTATTTTTAAAAAATCTATACTCATCGGTTGCAACTATAATTTTGAAATCGCGGTTATATTCGTTTTGTATCATATAGTCGTATAGTGCGCAGACATTATCGCGAAAACCGAGGTTTGAATAAAAGAAAACTCGGTTTGGAGATTTTTTTATAAGTTTATTTAAAATTGTCAGGGGTACAAAACAAGATTTGAGAATTTTTTTATATGGTTTCAAACCTCTGTTTCCTCCTCAGTGGCGCAAAAATGTTTTATAAATAAAGCGGCGGACGGGAGCGGGTGCGATTGCAACCGCTGCTCTGGGAAGCACGCAGGTTATATTTTCTTTAAAGGAGCAAAGCCCGAGCTCGCGCAGCCTTTTATAAAAGCGGAGCATTTTTTTAGCATAATCCTTTCCGCCTCGTCTATCATACATTCCACTGCCTGCTCTCATATAAACAAGCGGCTGTGCTACGTTTGCTCCCCTTGCGCCCTTAGAAAGTGCGCGGGCGAAAAGTTCATAGTCTTCAAACAAAAGATAATCACCATATCCACCGACTGCTTCTATCACAGATTTTTTATAAATTGTTGCAGGGTGGTTAAACGGATTTCTTTTACGGACATAGCGCATAATTTCATCGTGTGTTTCGGGGACAAGCCTTACCGCAGTTACTTTATCGGTGTTTTCTTCAAACTCGGCAACGACTGCGCTGACAATATCGGCATTTTCCCGCTGCATAAGTTCAAGTTGCATTTCCATTCTATCGGGAAAAGCTATATCATCGCTATCCATACGAGCAATTATCTCATTTCGGCAGACCGAAAGCCCCTCATTCAAGGCTTTTCCAAGTCCTACATTTTGGGGAAGTGGGCATAGGGTAATATCAAAGCGCTCTGCAAGTAAGTTTATTTCGCGCATAAGAGAGTCGGGGACAGGGCCATCTATTACGAGGACGAATTGCTCGGGTTTTACAGTCTGTAAGAACATACTTTCAATGCTCTGGCGAAGAAAAAGAGGTTTTTCTTTTTCATAGACCGACATAAGCACGCTGTACGGCTCAAATACTCTCTGCTCCAAGTAATTTTCATCCCCTATCTATATAGTTTTTATATAAACACTATATCTATAATACCATACCACATTTACTCGATTTTTGCAAGCATTTTTACCTCTGTAAATGGCTGTTTTGCAAGATTTTTTCTCTTTTACTGCAAAAATAACTTAGGTGCCTCTGCAAAAGGAAAAAATCTGACAAAATTTCCTGCAGAATCATATATTTTTAAGTAAAAATGCCGCAAAAGCATTTTTGCTTTTACGGCAATAAAATTAATCCCACAATTTTTTAGGATATTCACCCTTATTCATCTTGTCTACAAGTGCGCTTTTAACATCAACGATATCCTCTTTATAGGTCATACCGTACCACTGGTCATTTGTTTTTAAAACTGCGATATCAGCCTTTCCGGTTTCAATAAGGCGGCTTGCAACAGACGGCAGGTAAAACTCTGCTTTTAAGGGGTTTACACCCTCATTTTTAAGTCCGTTTAGGAATTCTATAAGCTGCTGCTCAAACTTATCTAAAATTTTCTGAGGAAATGCCCAGCAGTTCATTGAAACAAGACAGTCAGGGTCGAGGCGAGTCCAGCTCTTGCAATCGTCCTCTGTATACTCAATATTCTCTCCTCTGCACTCGATATGGGTGCGTTCGGTAACGCTTGTGAGCATATTATTCTCATCAACGCAGCAAATTCCGCGTGAGGTGTATCCGTTTTTGGAAACTGTGTTTTTAAGCACAAACCCTGCCATTGCCATATGTAGTTTTTCGTTGCTGTCATCGCGTTTTATAAGAAAATCGTGAAGCAGTTTAAAGCATTCGGGGCCGTAATAATCATCGGCATTAATAACAACAAAATCCTCTTTAATTATATCTTTGCCGCACCATACTGCGTGGCCTGTTCCAAAGGGTTTTTCTCTTCCCTCAGGTGCGGTAAAGCCACTAGGAAGCTTGTAAAGCTCCTGCATAATATATTCAGTTTCAATGTATTTGGAAATGCGCTTTCCTATCATTTCTTTAAATTCTTTTTCTATTTGCTCTTTTATAATAAAGTAAACCTTATCAAAACCCGCTCTCTTTGCATCGAAAACGGAGTAATCAATAATCAGTTCTCCACAGGGGCCTACGGGGGTAAGCTGTTTTAAGCCTCCAAAGCGGCTTCCCATACCTGCCGCCATTATAACAAGCGCCGTTTTTTTGTTCTGCATTGTTTATTTCCTCCCAATACATTCAATACTCACATTATATTTTCTTTTTGTTATATAGTCAACACATCTTTTGTTAAAATTTTGCTTTACATATCTATATTTTTGTGTTATGATTAGGTGTAATTTAGAAGAAAGGATTGATAGCTGTGGCAGAAGCCCAGAAATTTTTAGAATACAAAGGCCGCCCCTTAGTTCGAAGCGGCAAAACCCTTTATTACGGGAATCTTTATGACGATTATGTTGTTATGATGCAGATTGTTGATACAGTCGCACACGGGGATGAGGATTTTGCAGGCAAAATTATTGTTCAGCTTTTGAATACCGACCCCAACGCTGCTCCCACCGAGCTTGTTATTAAAAAGACCGATACACGCGGTCTTTACAATGCCATTGATATTGCAGCGGTCTGGCTCGATACCGCACTCGAATAAGTTTACAAACATACACACGGCGAAATTTTAAAATTTCGCCGTGTTGTTATCTATTAACAAAAAAGGTTTAATGCTATGAAAGATAATAATAACTCAAAACAAAACGATACTAATACCGATTTCAATGTTTTAGAATGTCCCGAAATAATTTGCGCAGGCAGACCGTTTTCTTTAAAACTTGAAATAATCAAGCCGACCTGTATTAAAATAAAATCTGATATAATAAAGCTTTGTGACGGTGAAAGCGTAAATTTTGATACTGTAGGAGTATATGAGCTCAATTTGATATGCGATATGATTGTAAATGATTTTACCTTTACACTCAAAACCGCCGATTATAGCGTTGTTTGCAGCATTTTGCGCTCGGTCGAGAAGCCCACTGATGACCATATTGATATTTTAAAAAATGGTTTAGAAACCCATGAGTCTTGCTGTAATTCAGATGAATATCTCAACAATAAAATTCTTTCTTATCTCAAGTACATGCATGGTTTTTCCGAAATTGGCTCTAAAATTGAACCTTTATGCCTTGATTTTTATCGTTATGTGCTTTCACACACAAGAACGGGAAGCTTTTATTCTTCGTTTGCTTTGATTTCAGACAAAACCTATTTGCATGATAACACAGAATGGGATATATTAAACATTTTTTATCCATCGAAAGAGGAAGTTTATTTTTTATCCCCTACCCCCAAGGGCACTCCTATTCTCACAACATTCAAGAAATGTGCTTTCGAGAATTACAAGGCAATTTCCTTTACAGGCTACAACAAGCCTGAAGAACGTGACCTTGAAAATCTACTTGCCTTTGTTCAGACGGGCGGAACGCTTATAGCAGGCTGGCCGCATCTTTCCATTGCTACAAACAGAAAAGATATAGAAAGTGGCAAGCTATCAATTATAAGTCACAAGCTTGTTGATTACCTGTGCGCTGATGCAAACGAGTTTATTTCCGACACCTACTGCGGTAATTCTATTACCGTTTGCCCCAATGTGAAGTGTGATGATGTTATTGCCACCACCGATTCAGGTTATCCTCTCGCTTTCATAAAACGGATTGGACTTGGACAGGTGTTCTTTATAAACGCAATGCAATATCCCGCGCATAACGGAGTAAGGTTCATTTATGAGGCAATAATTTCAGAGGTTTCGGATAACTTAAATTCCGAGGAAAGAATTTTCCTCTCTTGCGGTAAGGATATTGCCTTTACTGTTTATGACCAAAAAGACGGGGCGCGCCATATTTATGTTCTTGCGGTTGACTGGCACAATGACAATAGCATAATGCATCATGCAGATTTAAGGCTTGGAAAACAAAAATATAAAATCGACGTACCTTTTGGAAGCATGATGAAAATTGTTGCTAAAGACAGTCTTGCTGCTTGGTCAGAGGATGAGGCAGTTGAAGTACTGCTTATAACAGGTAATGTTATTACGCTTCAAGGATATGGCAAAACTAAAATCAATATTGCTAAAAACGGCGAAATAATAGCGCGCGATATTGATTTCACCCACAAGCCAATTCAAGCCATTCAGATCTAAATGGAGGATTTATTTTGAACAATCAGCAGATACTTGACATAGCATCTCGATTGGGTCACAGCATGCAAAAATGCGGAGCTGAAATTTACCGAATTGAAGACTCGCTCACGCGAGTTTTAAAGGCTCTGGGAGCCATTGATGTTAATGTTTTCGTTATTAACTCGGCTGTTATGCTCTCAATTAAAACAGGTGAAGAAACAGTACTTTCAGAAATCCGACGCTCCCCTGCCCGTGGCACTGACCTATACAAGCTCGACAGATTAAACTCGCTTTGCCGCAGGATATGCAGTCAGAATTTAGACTATAATACCATTATTGAAGAGCTCGAAAGCATAGAAAACAAAAAAGCTTATTCTTTTCCCGTTAAGCTCTGTGGTTTTTTTATGATTTCTGTTGGCTTCTGTTTGATTTTCGGCGGCGGAGTTTTAGAATCCTTAT
>JAZOOR010000053.1:0-43012 GCA_045655125.1 Oscillospiraceae bacterium | reverse complement strand
GTATCAACAGCAATATCAATTTCGTCAGCGCCAAGCAGCTTTTGCTTTGCTCTGCGTGCCTTTTCGGTTTTTGCGCCGGGGTCATCGATTTCTTCTGTAAGGGTAGTGGGAGCGCGTCTTGACCTTTTCGGCGCATCAGGGCCTAAGGAAATATCAATATCAGGGTTATAATTATTTTCCTCAGCCTCTATCTCGCGCTGCTCTATATGCTCCTGATATGCTCTTTCAAGCCCCTCAACAGGCTTTTTGACGGTGTTTTTAAAGAATGAAATAATATCGCTTACAGTAATTCCCAAAACAATAAATATAAAAATTATTATGACAATAACAATAACGATAGAGGCGGCGACCTTGCCGAAAAGCGACATAAGCGACCAGCCAAACAGAGCCGCGCAAAGTCCGCCGCCGCGCCTTTCCACTCCAAGCTCAAAAAGATTTATGAGCTTAGAAAAGAAATTACTTCCCTCAGGCTGCAGAGAGAAAAAGATGTGGAAAGCGCCGCTTAAGAGCATTACAAGGGTGAGAGCTTGAAATATTTTTGTTTTAACACTGCCTATGTACTGCTCAAATGCGAGCAAAACAGAAATAACTAAGGCAAGAGGGGCAACAAGATATGCCGCCATTCCGAAAAGACCAAAAAAGCCGTGGTGCAGCACTGCCCAGAATTTTTCGCCCTCTAAAAAGGTTAAAACCCCTAAAATCAGAGATGCTCCAAACAGCACAAGCGCCCATAACTGACGGCGCGAATTTTTAAGAGCCGCCTCGCGCTTTGCTTCTGCCTGCGCCTTGGTGGGACGTCCTCTCTTTGCTGATGTTTTGTTTTTACTTGTGGTACGACGTGTAGTCAAACTTTTCACAGCCTTACTTATGTATTTTTAAGTCCTTAAAGTATATGTAAAATGCCTTTCGGCATTTTTTAAGCATTAATTTTTGTCATTTTCTTGATTTTCGTTTTCTCCGCACTCGTCACAGCTATTTTGCTCAATCATTTCAAAAAGACACTCAATAGCATCGGAAAGACCGCCAATGGAATCGATAAGACCTTCCTTTACTGCCTGCTCGCCGCTCAGGATTGTTCCTATGTCATTAACAAGCTCGTTGTTGTTGAGCATAAGCTCGCAAAACCTCTCTTCTGAAATCTGAGAGTTTCTTGAAACAAAGCCGGTGATTCTGCTCTGTATCTTTTCAAAATAGGAAAAGGTCTGCGGAGTGCCTAAAACAAGCCCGTTAATTCTGACAGGATGGATTGTCATAGTTGCAGACGGAACTATAAATGAGTGCTTTGACGAAACTGCAAGCGGAACACCAATGGAATGTCCACCACCGAGCACCAGCGAAACAGTAGGCTTTTGCATACCCGAAATCAGCTCGGATATTGCAAGCCCTGCTTCAACATCTCCGCCAACGGTATTTAAAATAATGATAAGACCATCAATCTTAGGGTCTTGCTCAACTGCAACAAGCTGTGGAATAATGTGCTCGTATTTGCTTGTCTTATTCTGGGGCGGTAGAATGTAATGCCCTTCTACCTGACCGATAATGGTAAGGCAGTGAATGGTATAGCGGCTTCCCTCTTGGGTGATAGAGCCTGTTTGTATAATGTGCCCAAGCTCTCCGTCTTGACTGTTCGTGTCGTTGTTTTCATTCGGGGGAGAGGACACCTCGGGAACGAAATCCTCGCCGCTATATGCTTTGTTTTTATTCACGGAATAACCACCTTTTCTGCACAAATGCTTTTTTCTATTGTTAGCAGAAAGATAAAAACTATTCCATAGAATATACACTTAAATTATACTCTTTATAATATAAAAAGTCAATCAAAACAGTAGACACGCAAAATATGAAGAAAAGAAAGTTTTTTTAGATAAAATAATTGAAAACAGTCACCTTAAGTGATATAATTAAACTAACGAAAAACGTAAGGGGAGGGCGGCAGAAAAATGCAGGAAAAAATAGTAAAAAATGAAAAAAATGTCGCTAAAAATGCTCTTACCATAGCGCTTTATACTATTCTCAGTATTGCTTGTGCAGTGCTTGTCCTTTCTGCGTGTGTTGTTTCAAAGGCGGCTTTCGGCAGAAATGCTGAAAACACTCTGCAGCTTTTCGGATACAAGGTTTTTCTGTGCCAAAATGATATACAAGATACTGATATAAAAAGCGGTAGTCTTGTTATAGTTAAAGATACAGACTATGATGATTTTTATACACCGCAGTCACTTTCAGAAAATGTCGCGCTTATTATTCCAAGCGGGGCGGAATTTCTAAAAAATGACTTTGTGTGGATAACTCTTGCCCTCTGCACTCCGATAGCGCTCCTGTGTATTGGGCTGCTCCTTTCAGAGCTAAAAGGACTTTCAATGCATCGCGATGAAATAAAGATGCAGCAGTCAATTGAGCAGTTTGAGGAGATATAAAATTATTACATAAATATGTAAATCAGCGCTATAATAATCGGCAGATTTTCCTCGTCACCGCTGAGAATTAAAATGAGCGCAAGTAAAATGAGCTGGTCGTTTTCAAACCCCATCATTTTAGTCATATGAAGTAGATTATTTATTCCGTAGGATTTCCTGCCCAGCTTAATTGAGGCGTCAGCCTCATTCTTTTTTTGAATGTTTTGCCCTGAGAAATTATTAATCGGAGAGTTTGGAAGTGAGGAACGGGAATGCATTTGTCTTGCCCGTCTTACTGCATCAGCCTTCATTCTGTCAATTTCCTCGCCCGAGAAAAAAGCCTGAGCCATTCTTTCACCCCCCTTTTTTTTGTTATTTTGAAAATAAATCTCCGATAGAAAAACCGTGCTCCTCTAAGATGGGAAGTAGCGCCATAATCCGCATTATTGATATTGCGTGGTCTATTTTAGGTCTGCGAGAGGGATTTAGAAGAGGCTTTAACGCAAGCAGTAAATTGGTTGCCCTGTCATCTGTTTTGGCGGATGAAATTGCAGTAACAAGCCCTATAAGCTTTGACATATCAATGTTTGCAAAAGGAGAATCTGGCTCAGCTTGTGCACTTGGAGCGCCTGTAATAGAGGAAAGAAGTGAGGATATGTCAGGGGAGCTTTTCTGTTTATCTTCGCCGCCGAGACCAAGCGAGCTTTTAAGGCCCGCCATAATCTCAGCACCCTCAGAGGTTTTTAAAAAATCAGATACCTGCCCTAAGAGGTTTTCATCAATTTCCATTCCTGTTTTCTCCAAAGAATTTTTCAAGTAGTTTTTTGGCTTTGGGTGAAGATAAAATTTGTCGCGTCAGCTCCTTGTCGGATAGAACCTCTGAAACTTTTTGCTTATCTTCGGCGGATAGCTTACTTAGTAAATTTTCTCCATTATTTTCTGCTGCTTTCCTAACAGTTTCCTGATTTAGCCCTAATTTCTGAGCTGCCATTTTAAAAAGCTCCTGATTATTCTGATTTTGCTCTGCCATATCTAAAGTCACTCCTTGTATTTTCGCTGTTTTATTTTATGAAAAAGTAAATATAAATAGAATAGAAAGGAAATCTAAATGCGTATATTAGTTATCTCAGACAGTCACGGTGACTTCCGTCGTATGTATAATGTAATAGAAGCACACAAGGATATCGACACCATATTCTTTCTGGGCGACGGAATAAAGGAGTTTGAGGATATCTGCGACCTGTATCCCGATAAAAAGCTCTATGGTATCAGCGGAAACTGTGATTTTATGTCGTTGAGACCGTCTACAGACATTTGCAAGACAAGTAAAGGGGAAATACTTTACACTCACGGCGATGCTTACGGAGTTAAAGCCTCTCTCGGAAAGCTCATATTAGCCGCTAAAGAGCGCAGCGCACGTCTTGTGCTTTTTGGCCATACCCACGAAAAGTACGCAGAAAGGGTAGAGGATATATATCTTTTCAACCCCGGCAGCCTTGGAAAATCGGGCAGTTATGGAATTTGTGAGATTCTCGACAATGAAATCACTATGTCACATTATGTTATGTAAAAAAGCCTGTAATTGTGAAAAAAGCGGCGCAGTGCGCCGCTTTTTTATATCCTTTTTTCAAGCCTGCAGAGCTTTTTTGAAATAAAACAAATGGGGATGCAAAGAAGCATCCAGATAAAAGAAAACAACGGACAAACCTGTCCTAAGATATTAAATGGCATATTTGAATAGTCCCATATCCCGAGGTGGAGCCTGAGGTTTAAAAGGCAGCCAAAACAAAACTCAACCAGTGTTATAATTGCTGAGCCGATAAGACACTTCTTAAAAAGTGAGAGTGAGGGATACTTTTTATAAATGTGATAGAGAATTAAGAAACATATTCCGCCTGCCAGCCCCATTGTATAGTGGGTGTACCGACGCCACGCAAGCTCAATTAGACTGTATGCCGCAAAACCAAATGAGAAAAGTCCAAAATCAAATTTAACCCTTTTCATACGCCTCTCCTTTAGGTGTAAAGTAGTTTTATTTTACCCCCAAGAGAAATTCTTTATTCGCAATTTAAAAGAAAATAATTATTTTTAGTCGAATTAGAGAAAAAACCTTTGTAATTTGTAAAGTATTGTGTTATAATATAAAATATATAATTAGAATTTAATTATGGGGTGAATTTTTATGGAAAATAAAAACAAGGTAAGCGTTAAAATTTATGGCACGGATTACACCATTCTGACAGAGGACAGCGAGGAGTATCTCTTAGAGCTTGCTTATGAGCTTGATTCTGATATGAAAAGGCTCTGCCAGCGCAGCACAAGAATAACCGCTACATCAGCAGCCGTTCTTTGCGCTCTTGACTATCTTGACAAGAGAAATAAAGAGGTCGAAACAAGTGACCGTATGCGCCTGCAGATTAACGATTACATACAGGATACTGCAAAGGCACGCATTGAGCTTGACGATGCAAAGAGAAAGATTGAGCGTTTAGAGCGCGAGATTGACAGACTCAGAGCTGAAAACCGCTAAATCGGAGGAACGGGGATTTATGCAAGCTCCCGATTTATTTGCTCTGCTAAAAATGCCAGAAATTCTTGCGCCTGCGGGTAGCTTTGAAGCGGCAGAGGCGGCAGTGCGTTGCGGTGCAGATGCTATTTACCTTGGCGCAAAAAGTTTCAGCGCCAGAGCCTCTGCACAAAATTTCGAGCCTTATGAGCTTGTTAAAACAATAGCCTATTGTCATGACCGCGATGTTAAGGTGCACCTTGCCCTTAACACTGCGGTTTATGATCGTGAGCTCTCCTTGGCGGCAGAGCTTATTGAGTTTGCCGCAAAAGAGGGAGTGGACGCGCTTATTGTTTCGGATTTAGGAGTTCTATCTCTTGCTAAAAAAATCTGCCCGAGCCTCCCGCTTCACGCATCAACCCAAATGGGCATATCAAGCCCCTCGGGAGCAAGGGCTGCATTGGAGCTTGGGTTTGAGAGAGCTGTTTTGGCGCGCGAGCTTTCACGCAGCGAAATAAAAGAAATTGCAGAAAAAAATATCATCGAAACCGAGGTGTTTATCCACGGTGCGCTTTGCATGTCGGTTTCGGGCCAGTGCTACCTTTCGTCAGTAATCGGAAGGCGCAGTGGAAACAGAGGAAGATGCGCTCAGCCTTGCCGTCTTGAATGCGGTATTGACACCCCTATCGGACACGCGCTCAGCCTTAAAGACCTTTCGCTCTGCTCATACCTTTCCGAGCTTGCGAGCTTCGGTGTAACTTCATTTAAAATTGAGGGCAGAATGAAACGCCCTGAATATGTTGCGGCGGCGGTTTCCCTTGCAAGAGCATCTCTTTCAGGAGCGGACAGTAGCGAGCTTTTTGAGCTTTCCCGTGATATTTTTTCACGCAGCGGATTTACCGATGGATATTATAAATCACAGATAAATAAAACAATGTTTGGCTTTAGAAGCGGTGAGGATGCCGCAAAGGCGCAAGAGGCTCAGCCGAGGCTACATGAGCTTTATCGCCGCGAAATGCAGAGGGTTGCTGTTCACGCAGAAATCGAAATCTGCGAAAATGAGCCAATAAAGCTTACTTTATCCGATGAGAAGGGAAACACTGCACAGGTGCAGGCACCCTACACAAGCGGACCTACCGCTACTAGAGAGGCTGTAGAGCAGAAGCTGTCACGGCTTGGCTCAACACCGTATTATCTTGCATCACTTAAAACCATTATAAAAAATGCGGCGGCTCCCGCATCGGTTTTAAATGCTCTCAGGCGAGAGGCTGTAGAAAAGCTCTCAAAAAAAAGATGTGAGCCTATTGTGCGAGAAACTTTTAGGATAGAGCCGCTTGAGATTCCCTCAAAAGCCTCAGATAAACAGAAAATATCTGTCCGTTTTGAAAATATAAAGCAGTTTTCTAATTGCAAAGAGCTTTGTGATGAACTAATTTTACCCATAAGAGAGCTGATTGCACATAAAAATGATATTGACCGCTCTCTTGCTGCTAAAATTACAGCCGAGCCAGATAGATTTGCATTTTCAAATGACGATTTTACAAAATCTGCGCTTGAAACCATAAAACAAATGGGAATAGAGCGTGTGATGATTCAGAATATAGGTCAGCTACCGCTTGCAAAGGAAAAAGGCTTTAAAATTAGCTTTGGCGCTTTTATGAACACTACAAACAGCCGCGCACTAAAGATTCTTAGCGAAAATTGTGTTGACAGAGCGGTGGCAAGCTTCGAGCTTTCACAAAAAAGTTTGTATGACCTTTTACCATTTACTGAAATATCCGCACTTGTTTATGGATATTTGCCGCTGATGATTACAAGAGCCTGCCCTAAAAAATCTGTTTTTGACTGCAGTGCTTGCGGCGGTAAAGCGGGATGTGTTATAGACAGAAAGGGCGCAAAAATGAAAATAGTCTGTCGCGGTGAGGTCAGCGAAATATATAACAGCGCAGCTTTAAGTGCGCCTTTAGAAAATAGAGAATTTGATAGGGCAGACTACCTGCTTTGCTACTTTACATCTGAAAACCCCGAGCGCTGTAGAGAGGTTATTCAAAACGTAAAAAACAGAACATCCCCACAGTGCAGTGAGGGATTTACCCGCGGACTATATAAAAACGGTGCAATTTAGCGGAAAAAGTGAAAAAAATTACGGATTTGTATTGTGAAAAGGAAAAAAAAGGGTTATAATATATAAAGTTTAGTATAAATTATAAATTTCTTTGAGCATCAGAGAGGAGAAAAAAATGTTTGGTAAGTTAAATTTCAATATGTTTTCCAAGGATATCGGTATCGACCTCGGTACTGCAAATACCCTTGTCTATATGAAGGGCAAAGGCATCATTATGCGCGAGCCTTCAGTTGTTGCAAAGGATATTAAGAATAATACCGTTAAGTTTGTCGGCCGCGAGGCAAAGGATGTTATCGGAAGAACTCCCGGTTCTATCGTTGCAGTCAGCCCTCTTAAAGATGGCGTTATTTCTGACTTTGCTATTGCCGCAACTATGCTCAAAATATTTATTTCCAAGGCTATCGGTAACTCTGTTTTCAGCAAACCCAGAGTTGTTATCTGTATTCCCTCGGGTGTTACAGAGGTTGAAAAGAGAGCAGTTAAGGATGCTGCATACAAGGCAGGTGCAAGACAGGTAAATGTTATTGAAGAGCCTATGGCTGCTGCTATCGGCGCAGGGCTTCCCATATCCGAGCCTATCGGCAGTATGGTTGTTGATATCGGCGGCGGTACGAGTGAGGTTGCTGTTATCTCCCTCGGAGGTATTGTAACTGCGCAGTCTGTTCGCGTCGCAGGTGACCAGTTTGACCTTTCAATCATCAATTACATCAAAAAGAAATACAACCTGCTCATCGGTGAAAGAACTGCCGAGGCAATAAAGATAGAGATTGGCTCAGCTTACACTTACGAGGGTGAGGGAAGTATGCTCATTAAGGGTAGAAACCTTGTAGACGGTCTTCCTAAAAATATCACCATTGAGGCATTCGAGGTACGAGAGGCACTTGAGGATTCTCTCTCTCAGATTGTTGATGCAGTTAAGTCCACTCTCGAGAACACTCCTCCCGAGCTTTCGGCTGATATTATTGATAATGGCATTACCCTGACAGGCGGCGGCGCACTTCTCCGCGGTCTCGATGAGCTTATTACTCACGAAACAGGAATTCCTGTTCACATTGCTGAAAACCCGCTTGATTGCGTTGCAGAGGGAACAGGAATGATGCTCGAGGATATTGACAGACTCAGTGATGTTCTGCTTGACGATGAATAAGGCATAAACTTTTTTTGGGCGCAGGCGGAAAATTCCGTCTGCACCTATTTTTTCTAAGACTTGAAAGGAGGAACCTTAGATGAAGGAGTTTTTTAAAGGCAGAGCATTTAAAATAATAGCTTGTATCCTTGCCGTAATTGTCGGAATAATGATTCATCAGGCGGCAACAGGTAACTATGCTTCGTTCTCTGAAGCGGCTATAGGAACTGTTGTAACTCCTGTTGTCAAGGTTTCTTCAGCAATATCCGATAAAGTTGCAGGATTTTTCAATATGCTCCTTTCGGCAAAGGATACTCAAAAGGAAAACGAAGAGCTGAAAAAGCAGCTTGCTGATGCCTATAAGGATTTAAGCGATTTTGAAAAGTATAAAAATGAAAACGAGCAGCTTAAAAAGTTTTTGGAAATAAAAGAGCTTAACCCCGACTACAAAATGCAGTCAGCTATGGTAATCGGCCGCGACAGCTCGTCAAGATTTGGCTCGTTTACTATTGATAAAGGCTCACTTAACTCAATTTCGGTAAGCGACCCTGTTATTACAGATGCAGGCCTTGTGGGTATTGTAACCCACGTTGGACCTACTTACAGTGTTGTAACAACTATTCTTGACCCCGAAATAAATGTCGGCGCCTATAACTCGCGAATACAGTCAACGGGAGTTGTGGGTGGAAATGCCGAGCTTTATGAAAAGGGCAAAACAAAGCTTCGCCTGCTTCCTCGCGATACGGCTCTGCTGTCGGGAGATATTATTGAAACCTCGGGAATAGGCGGAGTCTTTCCTGCAGGAATTTTAATCGGAACAGTTGATGTAATAAAGGCTGAAAATTCGGGTGTTTCAATGTATGCCGAGATAAAACCCGTTGTCGATGTTATGGATGTCACAAACGTTATGGTTATAACCGATTTCAGCATTGACGAAAAGCCTGCCGACACTCAGAATGAAGAGACCGATGAAACAGAGCAAACAGAAAGCTCTGTATCAACTGACGAATAAGCTTAAAAAAGGGAGTGAGAAGCTTGATAGTAAAAAAGTACCGCACCACTGCAAAATGGGCGCTATATACTATTTTTGCTCTTTTTCTCTTTTTGCTTCAGTGCGCTCCACAGCGTTTCGGAATTTTCTCGGGTGTGCTGTTTCTGATGCCGTTTGCTATAGCGGTGTCCTGCTATGAAAAGATTATTCCGTCAGCAGTAATTGCATCACTTTGCGGTCTTTTCTGGGATTACAGCGCCCAGAGAGCTTTTGGCTTTCACGCGCTCTTTATGTGTGTAATCTGCGTTGCAGTTTCGCTTATAATGAAATTTTATGTAAGACCTGTTTATGTAAGCGCTGCTGCGGCTGTATCGGCCGCAGTACTTATATACTGCCTTGTGGATTTCTTTTTCTTTTATGCCCTGCGCTCTTATGAGAATGTGGGTAGCCTTTTTGCATCGGCGTATCTGCCGACATTTTTTAAAACATGCATTTTTGGATTAGCGATTTTGTTTGTTACAGAAAAGATTTACAGAATAAGTCCGCAACGAGCCAAGTTTGATAAGCAGTAAATTCCTAAAAGGGAAGTGACGACAAATGAAACAGAGGAGAACAGCAGTTTCAAGAGTATTGATATTATCAGTCCTTGTAGCGTCTATTTTTGCTGCCTTTGTCGTGCGAATGATGCAGCTTCAGCTTGTTGACGGAGAGAAATATCGAGGAATGAGTGATGTCCGCTATACCCGTGAGGTAACTGTTAAGGCTGCCCGCGGTGAAATTGTTGACAGAAACGGAATTCCGCTCGCCGCAAACAGAACAGGCTATAATGTTGTATTTGATAAAAGTTATATTAAAATGTCCGAGGTAAACGAGATAATTCTTGTTGCCGCAAAAATATGCGCAAAACAAAACGAAAAGTATAATCAGTCTATTCCTATAACTGAAACCGCACCATACGCCTTTAAAGAAGGCTATGAAACCTCTGTAACATCGCTTAAAGCGAGGATAGGGCTTCAGGACTACGCAACATTTGAAAATGTGTGGGCGGCTCTTTGCGAGCGCTATGATATCGATGCTAATCTTTCGGATGATGAAAAGCGCACAATTTTAGGCGTGCGCTACGAAATGGAGATAAAGGGATTTACAGTAAGCGCCCCATACTCCTTTTCGCAAGATGTTTCTATGTCAACCGTTTCTGAGGTGCTTGAAAAGAGCATTACCTATACAGGTGTCACCATTTCTGAGGAAAGCATCCGCGAGTATCCCGACGGTACAATAGCTCCCCACATTTTAGGCACAATAGGTCCTATCTATGCCGAGGAATACGCCGAGCTTAAAACTCAGGGATATAAGCTTAATGATTATGTTGGAAAAAGCGGTATTGAAAAGGCATATGAACAGTATCTTCGCGGCTCAGATGGTATTAAAGTTATCGAATTTGATGTTGACGGAAATGTTATCAGCTCATATATAAAAGAAGAGCCAATCCCTGGCAACACCATTGTTTTAACACTTGACTCCCAGCTTCAGAAGACTGCTCAGACTGCTTTGCAGGACCGTATTATTGAAATTGCCTCAACAAGCCCCACTAAAAAGGGGGCGGAGGCAAATGCGGGTTGCGTTGTAGCAACCAATCCTCAGACAGGGGAAATTCTAGTTGCTGCAAACTATCCCTCGTATGATGTTACCGAATATTATTCAAAATACAGCGAGCTTGCAAACAATGAGCAAAAGCCGCTCTTTAACCGCTGCTTTAACGGCGCGTATGCCCCTGGCTCAACATTTAAGCCCTGTATGGGAATTGCCGCAATGTGCAGCGGCACGATAGTACCAAGCTCAACGGTAAGCTGTCAGAGGGTTTATAACTACCTCGATATGAATTTCACCTGTATGGGACACCACTCTAACATAAACCTTTCAAATGCACTCAGGGTTTCCTGCAATATCTTCTTTTATGATGTCGGCAAGCGTATGGGTATCAGTACCATCAACAGCTACGCCTCAAAGCTCGGACTCGGAGAAAAAACAGGTCTTGAGCTTTCTGAAAATATAGGCAGACTTGCAAGCCCCGAATACAGACAGTCACAGGGCAGAGAATGGTATCCCGGTGATGTGCTTCAGGCATCAATCGGCCAGTCTGATAGTATGTTTTCGCCCTTGCAGATAGCTGTTTATACAGGTGCGATTGGAAACAACGGCGTTCGTATGCAGGCTCATATAGTAAAAAAGATTGTAAGCTTTGACTATGAAAATGTGGTTTATGAGCATAAAAATACAGTTCTTTCAACCATTGAGAATACAAACGGTGCCTTTGAGGCTGTAAAAGAGGGTATGTACCTTGTTTCCACAAAGGGAACAGGCCGCTCCGCTTTCGGAAACTATCCCATAAAGGTCGGCAGTAAAACAGGCTCGCCCGAAAACTATGGAAACAAGGCGGCAAATGCAGTTTTTACAGCAATAGGCCCGCTTGATGACTGTAAGCTTTCGGTTGCTGCAGTTGTTGAATACGGATTTAACGGAAACAAGGCAGCTCCTATTGTAAAAGCAATTTTTGATAAACACTTCTTTGAAAGCGATGAAACCAACTCTCCCGTAGTGGAAAATAGTCTTTTATCTTAAAATTAACAATATTCTATTTACAATCGCTCTAAAATTTGGTATATTATAATATATGTAGAAGAGAAACGGGGAAAATTATGGGAAAGGTAATGCTGGTTACCTCCGGAAAGGGAGGAACAGGGAAATCAACAGTAGCATTAAATCTCGGCCTCTCGCTTGCAAATGAGGGTAAAAAGGCAGTAGTTGTAGAGCTCGATAGCGGTTTGCGTTGCCTTGACCTTATGCTTGGAATAGATAATATAGTATTTGACCTTGGTGATGTCCTGAGCGGAAAATGCGATGCTATGAGCGCCGTTTACAGCGCAGATGAAACACCAAACCTCAGCATTATTGCGGCTCCTGTCCGCGCTGACCAGATGATTTCTGAAAACCGTTTCTGTCAACTTTGCAAATACCTTGCAAAAAGCTATGACTATGTGATTTTAGATACACCCGCAGGGCTCGGTAGCTCCCTTGAGGTAGCCGCAGCTGCAAGCAGCCTTGCACTTATAGTTACTAATATCTCGCCTGTCAGCGTTCGCGATGCTGAAAAGGCGGCTCAAAAGCTAAGTGGTTTCGGAACTAAAAATATGCGGCTTGTAGTAAATATGGTGCCGCTTGAGGTTTCGGCAAAAGCCATTATGCCCGATATTGATGATATTATTGATAGTATCGGCGCACAGCTGATTGCAATAATTCCTGAGGACGAGCTTCTTTCTCGCACAGTACATACTCGCAGTAAAAAAGAAATTAAGAAAAGCATTGGCATTCTTGCCTTTTCAAATATGGCAAAACGCATTCTGGGGCGCGATGTCCCGCTGCTTTTAAGGTAATAAAAAAGGAGAAAACTTATGAACATTGCTTTGATGGCGCACGACGCAAAAAAGGAAATGATGATCCAGCTTTGCATTGCTTATAAAAGGATCCTTGGCAAGCATAATCTCTATGCTACAGCTAAAACAGGAAAACTTGTTTCTGATGCAACAGGACTTGAGGTTATAAAATTCCTCTCGGGTGATCAGGGTGGAGACCAGCAGATTGCGGCTAAAATCTCTTGGGATGAAATTGATTTGGTATTTTATTTCAGAGACCCCAATAACCCCAACCGCCGCGAGAACGACCCTTGCGACAATAATATAATCCGACTTTGCGATGTAAACAATATCGCTATCGCAACCAATATGGCAACTGCAGAGGTTTTAATTCACGGACTTGACCGTGGCGACCTTGATTGGCGCGAGATAGTAAAAAACCAAAAATAATTTTTTTTGGCTGTGATCGGAAGAGAAAAAGATAAGCTTGGCAGTACAGAGAAGGCGCATTAGCTGAGAGCGCCGCGCGAGGCCCTTAAGAGACATCCGTGAGCCTGATGCACAGCATCCCGCATGACGCGGTTACCGTCAATAAAGTGGGGCGCATTTGCGCTCAATCGGGGTGGCACCGCGGATTTTTAAAAGAAAACCCGTCCCCTTGCAAGAAAGTGAATTTCTTTTTTGCAAGGGGATATTGTATTTTATAGATTAAAAGTGAGGAAATTAAAATGGCAGTTTTAGTAAATGCACCGAGAGGAACTTCGGATGTTCTTCCTGCTCAGAGCGGAAAATGGCAGTATATCGAATCTGCGGCGAGAAAAACCGCAGAGCTTTATGGATTTCGCGAAATCCGTTTTCCAACCTTTGAACACACAGAGCTTTTCTGCCGAGGTGTTGGGGATACAAGCGATGTTGTTCAAAAGGAGATGTACACCTTTGAGGATAAGGGTAACCGCTCAATAACCCTTCGCCCTGAGGGAACAGCATCTACCGTTAGAGTGCTTTTAACTAACGGACTTCTTAGTGAAGCTCTGCCTTTAAAGGTCTACTACCTTACATCTTGTTTTAGATATGAAAAGCCTCAGGCAGGCAGACTTCGCGAATTTCATCAGTTTGGAATGGAATGCTTCGGAAGTGCAGAGCCTATAGCCGATGCGCAAATGATTTCCTCGGCTGATACATTGTTTAAAACCCTCGGAATTCGCGGACTAAAACTTGAAATCAATTCAATCGGCTGCCCTGAATGCAGAAAAAAATATCACGAGGCACTAAAGGCTTATTTCGAAAGTAAAAAAGAGGAGCTTTGCGAAACCTGCAAGCAAAGGCTTGATAAAAACCCGATGCGTATTCTTGATTGCAAAAGCCCCATTTGCTCTGAAATTGCAAAAGATGCTCCCGTAGTGCTCGACTTTTTGTGTGAGGAGTGCGATGAGCACTTTAAAAAGGTAAAAGAGTACCTTGATGCTATGGAAATTTCCTATACTGTCAATCCCACCATCGTAAGAGGTCTTGATTACTATACCAAAACTGTTTTTGAGTTTGTTTCAAATGATATTGGCGCTCAGGGAACAGTTTGCGGCGGCGGAAGATATGATGGACTTGTTGAAACACTCGGCGGAGCCAAAACCTGCGCACTTGGATATGCTATGGGTCTTGAAAGACTGCTGCTTTTAATGCAGGCTCAGAATTGCGAGTTTCCCAAGGACGCAGCTTGTGAGCTGTATATTGCTCCTATGGGCGAAAAGGCACAGCTTAAAGCTTGCGAGCTTACTGCAAGGCTTCGCGATGAGGGATTTCGCGCTGAATGTGACCTTATGGGTAGGGGAATCAAGGCTCAGATGAAATATGCTAACAAGCTCGGCGCAGAATATGTAGTAGTTATCGGTGATAACGAAATTGCAGAGAATAGTGCAAAGCTTAAAAATATGGAAAGCGGAGAAGAAACCGAAATAAGTTTAGGAGCTGATTTTATCAAGGCATTTTATGATAAAAAGCTTGCTAATGCCTGCGAAAATGTACTTTCTGCGCTAAAGGGATAAGGGAGGAAAATTAAATGGAAAGAAACACTATGAAGGGTCTTAAAAGAACCCATTATTGCGGCACCCTTAATATAAACAATGTTGGTGAGAGGGTTGTTGTCAGCGGCTTTACCGCAAGGGCAAGAAATTTGGGAAACCTTCAGTTTATTGACCTGCGCGACAGAACAGGTATACTGCAGCTCGCATTTGATGACGGTAGTAACAGAGAACTGTTCGAATATGCAAAAACTGTCCGTAGTGAATTTGTCCTTATGGCAGAGGGAATTGTGCGTGAAAGAGAATCTAAGAATATGGAGATTCCCACAGGTGAGATTGAGGTTTATGTTACCGACCTGCGAATTCTCTCAAAAGCACAAACACCGCCCTTTGAAATAGTAGAGGACTCCACCGTTAAAGAGGAGCTTCGCTTAAAATACCGCTATCTTGACCTTCGTCGTGCTGACCTTCAGAAGAATATCATTATGCGCCACAAAATAGTCAAGGCAGCAAGAGATTACTTTGATGCAAACGGATTTATCGAGATTGAAACGCCTATCTTAATTAAATCCACCCCCGAGGGCGCAAGAGATTTTCTTGTTCCGTCAAGAGTTCACGATGGCAAATTCTATGCGCTTCCTCAGTCACCTCAGCTTTATAAACAACTACTTATGGTTTCGGGATTTGATAGATATGTTCAATTTGCACGCTGCTTTAGAGATGAGGACCTGCGTGCCGACCGCCAGCCCGAGTTTACTCAGGTCGATATGGAAATGTCCTATGTCGATGTTGAGGATGTTATGGTTATAGTTGAGGGATTTATGCAGCACCTCTTTAGAGAGGTTATGGATACAGAGCTTACTATGCCTATCCGCAGAATGACCTACCGCGAGGCTATGGAGAAATATGGTTCAGATAAACCCGATGTCCGCTATGGCTATGAGATTGTTGACCTCACCGATATTGTAAAGGATTGCGACTTTACAGTGTTTAATACTGCTGCTCAGACAGGCAGCGTACGCGCAATCTGCGTTGAAAACGGTGCAGCCGCTTATTCACGCAAGGATATTGATAAGCTTACAGAGCAGGTTCGCGGAATCGGCGGAAAAGGCCTTGCTTGGATCAAAATTACCGACGAGGGAATCCAGAGCAGCTTCTCTAAGTTTATGAAAGAGGAGAAGATGCAGGAAATCGTTTCCAGAATGGGAGCAAAGAAAGGCGATATTGTCTTTGTTGTTGCTGATGGTAAGAATAAGATTGTTCTCTCAGTTCTCGGAATGCTTCGTCAGGAGGCTGCAAAGCGCCTTAATGCTATCCCCGAGAATAAATGGTGCTTCCTCTGGATTACAGAGTTCCCGTTCTTTGAGTGGGATGAGGATTTGGAAACATATGTTGCTATGCACCATCCGTTTACCTCTCCTATGCAGGAGGATATAGCACTCCTTGATACCGATAAGGGAAATGTTCGCGCCAAAGCATATGATTTAGTTCTTAATGGAATTGAGCTATGTAGTGGCTCTATCCGTATTACAGACCCCGTGCTGCAAAAGAAAATGTTTACAGCTCTTGGCCTTTCGGATGAAGAGGCACACCAGAAGTTTGGCTTCCTTACCGATGCATTTACCTATGGTGCTCCTCCGCACGGCGGTATGGGACTTGGCCTTGACAGACTTGTTATGCTAATGCTTGGCGCTGAGAGCCTGAGAGATATTATTGCATTCCCCAAGGTTCAGAATATGATGGAGCTTATGACGGAGTGCCCCTCTCCCGTAGATGAGGCTCAGCTTTCAGAGCTTCATATCGGTCTTGCTAAACATGAAAAAGAATAGAAAGGCGAAATCGGATACCTTTTTAGGTATCCGATCCCTGTTTAATTTAATCGTATTCTCTGTGCCTGAATAAAAGCGAAATGCACCAAAGGCCTGCGAGTCCGACAAGCGTAAAAATAATTCTGCTTATCATGGAATCTGTTCCGCCGAAAATCCATGCAACAATATCAAATTTGAAAAGCCCGATGCTTCCCCAGTTGAGAGCACCGATAATCGTGAGGAGCAGAGCAATTCTATCAACGATTTTCACAGTTCTTCGCCCTCCTTTGTTGTGATATTATTATGTCACAAGTATATTTTTAGAATAAACAGGGCAATTATGCGAAAAAATTAAAAATTTTTAGTTTGGAGAAAATTATGGCAAAAACAATTTGGAAACCCGCAACCCTTATGGCTCCCGTTCCCGCAGTGCTCGTTTCCTGCGGAAGCGTAGAGAAGCCTAACGCATTAACTATTGCGTGGACGGGAATTATAAATTCAGACCCACCTATGACCTATGTTTCGATTCGTCCCGAGCGCCATTCTTATAAAATAATTCAGAATTCGGGAGAGTTTGTTATAAATCTTGTTCCGAGAAGTCTTGTGCGCGCCGCTGATTTTTGCGGAGTGAGAACAGGTGCAAAAATGGATAAATTTAAAAAATTAAAGCTTACCGCTGCACCTGCCTCAACAGTTTCAGCGCCGCTTATTGAGGAAAGTCCCATCTGCCTTGAATGTAAGGTTACTGAGCAAAAGCACCTCGGCACTCACGATATGTTTCTTGCTGAAATAACCGCCGTTCAGGTCGAGGAAAAATATATTGATGAAAAAGGTAGACTTAGAATGGATCAGTGCCGTCTTACTGCCTATTGCCACGGCGAGTATTTTGACCTCGGTAAAAAGCTTGGCAGCTTCGGCTATTCTGTAAAAAAGAAAAAATAATCATCCTGAGCCTGCATAAAACTGCGGAACAGTGCCAATAATAACAGTTTCAGCAAGTGTCAGCTTGGATGAAACCGTTACAGAGGTAGTGTATCCGGGAAAGTAACAACAAATGTTTACGGATACTTCCAAAAGTATTCTGTGCACAGTCTGGTTTATCCCAGACTCCTTAAATTCGCTGAGTATTTCTGTCTGAACATATTCCGAAGAGGAAACCTTAAAAGGTATTTCGGGTCCTCGCTCTGCTAAAAATTCGGGACCTAACAGCGTTCCGAGCCGCAGGCTAAAATTGAATTCATCTATTTGGTGCAGGCTTTCGCTTACGGATAGGGCAAATGCAGCCTTAAAGGTGTTGACTGCTGAGGAATCTACCTCGATAGATGTAATATGCCCGTCCGAGCCATAGCGTATGTATGCCATATCTGAGTATTTTATGTTAAGCTCTTCGATTTGTTTCAGCAGAATTTTGTTTAAAATTAAAACAGTATCGGTGCGCGCACAGTCGCGCACCTTTCTTTTTATAACGGGTCTAACTCTTGTATCACAAAAAACAAGAAAAATGGATAAAATAAGTAAAGTAACGGTGATATAGTAGAAAATTGCAGACAATTTTCGCCTTTTTCTAAGCCTGTGCCTCATAAACACCACCTCTTTTGCAGAATATGAAAAAAGAGCGCGCTTTGTGATTTTTACTTAAATTTTATGCCGAAAAACAAAAAAATAACCCGCCACTTTTTAGGTGACGGTTTTGTTTATTTTTACAGTTCCTGCCCACAATATTTTGGGAGGGATATTTTTGTATTATAATAAGGTTGAAATCTGTGGTGTGAACACTGCAAAATTAAAGGTTTTAAAAGAAAGTGAAAAGATGGAGCTTCTTTTAAAAATGCGAGCAGGGGACATAACTGCACGCGACAAGCTTATCGAAGGAAATCTGCGTCTTGTGCTGAGCGTAATACAACGCTTTTTAAACCGTAATGAGAACCTCGACGACCTTTTTCAAGTCGGTTGTATCGGACTTATAAAGTCTATCGACAACTTTGACGTGTCACAAAATGTTCGTTTTTCAACCTATGCAGTCCCAATGATAATCGGCGAAATCCGCAGGTATCTTCGGGATAATAACAGTATCAGGGTAAGCCGCAGCCTCAGGGATACTGCTTATAGGGCGATGCAGGCAAAAGAGGCGCTTACCGCCGAGCTCGGACGTGAGCCTAATATTTCTGAAATTTCTGAAAGGATCGGAATGAATAAAGCCGATGTTGTTATGGCTCTTGAGGCTATTGTTGAGCCTATGTCACTTTATGACCCCGTTTATTCTGATGGCGGAGATACAATTTATGTTCTTGATCAGGTAAAGGATAAAAATGACGATAGCAACTGGCTTGAAGAACTTAATATGAAAGAGGCAATCGCCGCTCTCGGTGAGCGGGAAAAGAAAATCCTTGCCCTGCGCTTTTTCGAGGGTAAAACTCAAATGGAAGTAGCGGGCGAAATTGGAATTTCTCAGGCTCAGGTAAGCCGACTTGAAAAAAATGCGCTTGATAAGATTAAAAGCCAGCTATAAAAGCATTTTTTCGCGAATAAAGGATAAAAGCTTCTTCTCCCGCCGTGAAACCTGAACCTGCGTCATATTAAGCTCCCGTGCAGTTTCTGTCTGGGTTTTGTTTTTAAAATAACGAAGTATTATCAGCCTTCTGTCGCGCTCATCCATTTTCGATATGATTTGAGAAAGACTTCTTCTGTTAATGATGCTCTCTTCCTCAGATTCAATAATGACATCTATCTGCCCTCCGCCTTCCTCATCACCCTCGGTAAGTGATAGGGGAAGGTGAGAGGCATTAAGCGCCTCGGCTGCCTCCTCGGGTGTGATTTCAAGTGCCTGTGCAATCTGCGAAACCGTTGGCTCACATCCGAGTGTAATTGTCAGCTTTTCGCGCACACGGGTAACCTTTAAGGAAAGCTCCTTTAAACATCGACTGACCTTGACACTACCGCCATCGCGAAAAAGCCGCTTGATTTCACCCAGAATTACAGGAACGGCATATGTAGAGAACTTTACCCCTCGAGTTTCGTCAAATGCATCGTAAGCTTTTACAAGCCCCATACATCCTGCCTGAAATAAATCGTCATATTCTATTCCTCGGCCGCGAAATTTGCCCGCGCAGGAGTGAACAAGTCCAAGATTCTGATTTATTTCTTCCTCTCGTGAGCGGTTGAGCACGCTATTCATTTGCCCCACGCTTTTTGCTGAGAATTTTCTCTAAGGTAACGCTTGTCCCTTTGCCCATTCTTGAGCGTACCTTCAGCTTGTCTGTAAAGCTTTGCATAACCGAAAACCCAAGTCCTGAGCGCTCTTCCTCGGGCTTTGTGGTAAAAAGTGGTTGCATAGCGCGGTCAATATCCTCTATGCCACATCCCTTGTCCCTTACCGTGATAACAACGCGGCGGTTTTCATATATTTTAGTATGTATAGTTATAGTTCCGATGCTGTCGCGATACGCGTGAACAATGCAGTTTGTAACAGCCTCGGAAACGGCAGTTTTTATGTCAGCAACCTCCGAAACAGTAGGGTCAAGGCTTGAAATAAAAGCTGCTACCGCAACCCTTGCAAACCCCTCGTTGCTAGATAAACTTTCAAAATTTACTTTCATCTGATTTTCGGGCTTCATTTGTGTTCCTCCTCTAAGTCCTTTATCTCAATAATTGAATCAATTCCCGCAAGCCTCATAACACGGCGCAAATATGCCGATACATTTGATATGCAAACACGCCCACCAAAGCTGCTTGCAAGCCGATACCGCCCCATTATAAGTCCTATGCCGGAACTATCCATAAATGATACATCTTTAAAGTTCAGCTCAACCTCCTTAGGATGCATTTGCGTAATCCGCGCATCCGCTTCCGCTCTTATAAGTGCGGCACTGTGGTGGTCGATTTCTCCCGAAAGAAAAATAATTAGCCTGTCCTCGCAGACCTCTATTTTTGCAGCCATAATATACCTCCTTAAATCTACATAAAAAAGCCGCTATCCTTTATATAAAAGGATAGCGGCTTTAATTTAAAAATATTGTCAAAGATTGAATGAAAAAACAAAAAAACTATTGTTTTTCGCAAAGTTTTTC
Organism: Oscillospiraceae bacterium; assembly: GCA_045655125.1. Classification (GTDB taxonomy): domain Bacteria; phylum Bacillota; class Clostridia; order Oscillospirales; family Ruminococcaceae; genus SIG578. The sequence continues at coordinate 22,571 of JAZOOR010000053.1, read as the reverse complement.
CTCAAGTTCGCGCCTTACATCTCCCGCAATATAGAGAGAGCCCCAGCAGAGAAGAATGTCACCCTTACAAAGCTTTTTAAGCGCAAGTCGCGAAGCCTCGTTTATAGAGCCTGCGGCGGTACAGTCAGAACAAAAGTCTCGCGAAGTTTTTGCCATATCCTCGGCAGAAAGAGCACGGGGATTTTGGGGAGTTACCGTAATAATAGATTTGCAAAGCGGAGCAATTTTAGAAACAGCACCTTCAAAATCCTTGTCTGCGAGCATTCCGCAGATTGCAACTATTTTGCCTTTGTATGCTTTAATGTGTTCGTAAAGAGCAGAAACCTTGTCGGCATTGTGCGCTCCGTCAATTATAACGGTAGGATTTTGCGAAATAACCTCAAGTCTTGCAGGGCAGTTTATCTCACTAAGCCCCGTTTTTATTGCAGAGGTCGGTATATTTATGCCGTATTCAGAAAGACAGTAAATAGCATAAATGGCGGTAACTGCATTGTGTATCTGATGCTCACCGCTCATTTTAAGAGAGTATCTCTCACCCTTAAATGTGAAAGCGCTGCTGCCGAGAGAAAGCTCTGTGTCGCTAATATCCGAAAGGGAGGGGGTGTGCAGTGCGCAACCTCGCTCCTTAGAAATTTGAGAAATTACCTTTAGTGCCTCATCTCTCTGATTAGGATAGCAAACAACACTTGAGCCTTTTTTTATTATTCCGCATTTTTCGAAAGCTATCTCCTCGATAGTGTTTCCCAAAATCGCGGTGTGGTCTAAGCCTATTCGGGTTATAACCGATACAAGCGGTGCGTCTATAAGATTGGTAGCATCAAACCTGCCGCCCATTCCAACCTCAAGGCAGACTATATCGCACTTTTGCTCTTTAAACCAAAGAAATCCTAGAACGGTATTGAATTCAAACTCAGTTATGATATCTCCTTCGCAATTTAATTTCTCAACAAGGGGAATGAGTATTTCGCAAAGTCTGCAAAAATCATTTTTAGGAATAGGAGAACCGTTTATCTGAAACCTCTCGCGAAAATCTATGATATATGGAGAGGTGTATAGCCCGACCTTAAACCCTGCGTTTTTTAAAATAGATGCGCAGAAGCTTGCGGTAGAACCTTTTCCGCTTGTTCCTGCGATATGAATGAATTTAAGGCTTTTTTGGGGATTTGAGGCAAGAGAAACAAGCCGGGAAACTCGAGTGAGTCCCGGCTTGGAGCCAAACTTTGATAATGAGTGAATGTAGCTTAAAGCTTCATCATAGTTCATAAAATCAGTCCTTGCGGATTTTAGAGATACTTTCGAGAACCTTTTGTTTGCGTTCTATAAGCTTTGCAAGCTTTTCGCGCTCAGCCGCAACAACATTTGCAGGAGCGCGGTTTACAAAGTTTTCGTTATTAAGCTTTCCTGAAATCATAGCCTCGTCCTTTTCGCAGACTGCAAGCTCGCGACTCAGGCGCTCAAGCTCTTTTTCAAAGTCAACAAGGTCTTCTGTAGGAATGTAAACCCTTGCGCCGTCTGTTATAACCTGAGTTGCAGAGGGCATATCAAAGCTCTGTGCAATCTCAATGTGAGATGCAAATGCAAGGCGCTCAATAAACTGTGTGCCTTTCTTAAAGGTGTCTGCAAACTCGGTTTCAATGTAAACTCCAGCCTTTTTAGAGGGAGGAACATTCATTTCGCTGCGGCGGTTACGGATAGCCTTGATAACATCCATAATTTTCTCAAACTCAGCCGCCTCGGCAGAGAAATCAAGCTCGCTGTTATACTTAGGATACTGCTCGTTCATAAGTGTTTCGCCCTCGTGTGGCAGAGCTTGCCATATTTCCTCAGTAATAAAGGGCATAAAGGGGTGTAAAAGGGAAAGCGCGCCATTCATAATATAGAGAAGAACCTTCTGCGCACGCATACTGCTCTCTCCACCCTCTGAAAGACGGGATTTGCACAGCTCAATGTACCAGTCGCACATAATATCCCAGATAAAGTCATAAAGCTTGGAAACCGCAACGCCCAACTCAAATTTTTCAAGATTGTCGGTAACCTCTTTGCAAAGGGAATTAAACCTTGTGATAACCCACTTGTCCTCAAGCTCAAGCTTTTCGGGGAGAGAAGCGGATTTAACCTCATCTGTAAGATTCATTAAAATAAATCTCGATGCATTCCACAGTTTGTTAGCAAAGTTTCGGCTTGCCTTAACCTTATCATAGCTAAAACGCATATCGTTTCCGGGGCTGTTTCCGGTTGCAAGCATAAAGCGCAGCGCATCAGCACCATATTCGTCAATAACTTCGATGGGGTCAATTCCGTTACCGAGAGATTTTGACATTTTGCGGCCTTGCTCGTCGCGGATAATTCCGTGAATGAAAACAGTGTCAAAGGGAACTTCTCCTGTGTTTTCAATGGCTGAGAAAATCATTCTCGCAACCCAGAAGAATATAATGTCATATCCGGTTACAAGTGTGTTTGTGGGATAGAAGAAATCGAGGTCATCGGTCTTTTCAGGCCAGCCAAGAGTAGAGAAAGGCCAGAGCGCTGAGGAGAACCAGGTGTCTAAGGTATCCTCGTCCTGTCTTAGAGCCTTGCTCTGACAATGCGTGCAAACGCTTGGAGCCTCTTTTGAAACAATAACTTCACCGCAATCATCGCAGTACCACGCGGGAATTCTGTGTCCCCACCAAAGCTGACGCGAAATACACCAGTCTTTGATGTTTTCCATCCAGTGATAGTATATCTTAGAAAATCTGTCGGGAATAAAGGATGTTTTTCCGTACTTAACAGCAGCTAATGCAGGCTCTGCAAGAGGCTGCATCTTAACAAACCACTGCTTTGAAACTCTCGGTTCAACAGTTTGATGGCAGCGGTAGCAGTTACCGACATTATGCTCGTAATCCTCGGTGCGAACTAAAAATCCGCCTTCTTCAAGGTCAGCAACAATGGCTTTTCTTGCCTCGTATCTGTCAAGACCTGCATATTTTCCGCAAAGCTCATTCATATGAGCGTCCTCGGTCATAATGTTGATAACATCAAGATTGTGTCTGAGACCAACCTCAAAGTCATTGGGATCGTGAGCGGGTGTAATCTTAACAACGCCTGTTCCGAAATCCATCTCAACATAATCGTCAGCAACAATGGGAATATCCTTGCCAACAAGAGGAAGAACAACAGTTTTGCCGACTATGTCTTTGTATCTGTCATCATTGGGGTTAACAGCAATAGCGGTATCACCCAGAATAGTTTCGGGACGGGTGGTTGCAAGCTCAACATAGCCGCTGCCGTCCGAAAGGGGATAGCGTAGATGCCAGAAATGTCCGGGAGTATTTTCGTATTCAACCTCAGCATCGGAAATAGAGGTTTTGCAGTGAGGACACCAGTTAATAATTCGCTCGCCGCGATATATAAGTCCCTTTTCATAAAGCCTGACAAAAACTTCCTTAACCGCGTCGCTGCAGCCCTCATCCATGGTAAAGCGCTCGCGCTCCCAGTCACATGATGAGCCGATTCTACGAAGCTGCTCGGTAATTCTTCCGCCATAGGTGCGCTTCCACTCCCAAGCTCTCTTTAAGAATTCCTCACGGCCAAGGCTTTCTTTGGTAATGCCTTCTTTGCGCATTGCCTCAACAATCTTTGCTTCGGTAGCAATAGATGCGTGGTCAGTTCCGGGAACCCAAAGGGTGCAGTAACCCTGCATTCTGCGAAATCTGATGAGAATATCCTGCAGAGTATTGTCAAGAGCGTGTCCCATATGAAGCTGACCTGTAATGTTCGGTGGCGGCATAACTATGGTATAGGGTTTCTTTTGCTTGTCAATTTTTGTGTGGAAATATCCGCCGTTTATCCAAAAATCATAAATTCTGGATTCAACCGATTGCGGATCGTAGACTTTTGAAAGTTCCTTGTTCACTGTAATATATCCTTCCTTGTGTGTTTTATAAACTTATTGTCGTTAAAGGAGCAGGGCAGAAGCCTTTGCACCTATGTATAGACTAAAAGTACATTCCGCCAGTAGACTCAAGAGCGACGGAAAGAATAAAATAAATAAATATAAATAAAACCGCTATAGATAATGCAATTCCAACAGCACCTAAAACTATTCCCGAAATCGCCATAGAGCTTTTTGAGGATTTTCTGCTGAGTATTCCGAAAATAAGAGCAAGAACGGCAGGAATAAAGTTAAGCGCGTATAATGGAATTACTCCGATAATTCCGAGCACTAAAGCTGCAACAGAAAATCCGCTGTTGTCCTTAGGATTTTGCGGCTGCTGCACCTGCGGCGGAGTAGTCTGAATCTGCGCCGTCGGCACAGCATTATGAGGCGGGGCAGAGCAGTTTGGCAAAGGAATATCCGTAGCCTCAGGCTGCAAAGGTGCCTCCGCTATGGGCGGCATAGACTCCTGTGATAAAATTTCCTGCAGATTGGTGCTTGTATTGTTATATGCACAATTTTGGTCGGGCTCAGGCGGCTTAATTACCGCACTGCCGCAGTTAGAACAGAAATTGGCACTGTCCAGAACTGCAAAACCGCAATTTTTACATAGCATTGTAGTATTCCTCCAAGGTAATTTTCTAATTAGGACACAGGTTTTTATGTTATTATATTATAAAATAACACATACATAAATATTATAACATATTTAATTGTTTTTTCAACAAAAACTTTTAATTTATGGGACTGAAATAAGAAAATAAAGAGGCTTCGTGAAAGAAGCCTCTTTTCTGTTATAAAGTAACTTATTCCATATTAGCTTCGATGTATCTGACAACGTCGCCTACAGAGCGCAGATTTTCAATTTCCTCATCGGGAACCTCAACGCCGAATTCGTCGTTAAGAGTAACAACCGCGTCAACAAGATCAAGAGAGTCTGCACCAAGATTGTCAATGATTAAAGAATCCATTGTAATTGTGTTTTCGTCAATCGAAAGAAGCTCAGCTAAAATTGCTCTTACCTTTTCAAATACCATATAGTGTCCATCCTTTCTGAAAGTATAGGTCACAGCAGAGTGACCTTAACGATTTTAATCATATCATATCCCTAAAAGATATTCAAGATGTATTTTTGTATTTTTAGTAAAGAATTTGAAAAAATGATATTTTTTTATTTATGCTTGACTTTTATATATATTATGGTAAAATTATTTTGTTAAATATAAGACTTAACTCTCAACAACATATAGATGGCATACGGCATAGGGCCGCGACCTTTAGAGGTCGCGGCTTTGTGCTTTTTATTTGGTATTAATATATTACTATTTACTTGTAAACCTAAAGATAGTGTGATATTATTTTATTATAATAAAAAAGGTGAGTGCTAATGAATATTATCTATTTTGGCTATGATATGTTCTCGGATTGCCTTAGAAAGCTTCTTAATAACCCACAAATCAATATACTAAAAATATATAGCTTTCCCTCTGATGGAGACTTTGATTTTCACGATGAAATCAAGGGTTTGGCGGATGTAAAGGAAATCCCATTTACAACTGAAAAGATAACTTTTGAGGAGCTGAAATACCAGTTTTTTCATAACGGATGTGAGCTTGCCTTTTCGGCGGGGTATCAGTGGCGGATTCCAATGGAAAATATAGAGAATTTCCGCGGAATAAACATTCACCCCTCGCTCCTTCCATTAGGAAGAGGACCTTGGCCTATGCCTTGGGTGATTTTAAATGGGCTTTCCAAAACAGGTGTAACTGCGCATAAGCTTGCCCCAAAAATTGACGAGGGAGATATTCTGCTTCAAAAAGAGTTTTCGGTGTCAAAAAACGAAAACTATTTCAGCTTAGAAAAGAAACTAAAGGCTACTGCCGCCGAAATTACAGAGGAGATTTTTGAAAAACTACCGGAGTTTTGGCAGAATGCAAAGCCACAGGGAAAAGGTCAGTACCTGCCCGAGCCATGCGACGCGCAAAGAACAATTTTCAAAAATACCCCCAAGGAGAAAAGGGAACTGATACTGCGTGCCTTTGGCGAAGACTATACTATTTTCAGCGAAAATGATGAAAAGGACGGTATGTAAAATATGTCACTGCGAAGCCTTTTGATAGGACCCCAGCAAAACGAGTTCTGGAAACACCGCGAAAAGCTTTTAAAATGCAAAAATCCTATAGGAAAAAAATATCACAGCTTTTGCTGCCAGCGTATACTTTTTAAAAATAATGCTTCAATAGAGCCTCAGACTCAAATTGACGGCAGAATAACATTTCCTCACGGACTTAATGGTATTCTTATTTCCGCAGGCGCTGTAATAGGTAAAAACTGCACGGTGTTTCATCAGGTAACAATAGGCTCAAACACAGCTAACGGTTCTAAGCATATCGGCTCGCCAAGGATAGGGGATAATGTTTATATCGGCGCAGGGGCAAAGATTATAGGCGGTATTAAAATTGGAAATAATGTGCGGATAGGCGCAAACTGCGTTGTTACAGAGGATATCGAGGACAACGCAACTGTTGTGCTCTCAAAGCCTCGCATTATTGTTCATAACGAAATGCGCGATAATAGCTTTAAAAGTTTCGCAGAGCTTTCTAATGAAAAATAAAAATCGGCGCAAGGAAAACCCTTGCGCCGAGAAGGTGACTTAAAAAGCAAAGTATATTTGCTTTGTGCTTTTAGGATACGGTATCTGCAGCATCAAAGCTGTATTTCTTCCACCCATTTTTTGTTTTTTAAAGAACCGATGTTATCTATTTTGCATTTTAAAACAGCGGGTGTGCGTGTTTTTCCCTGAACATCAAGAAGCATATTCTTAACTAAAAGCTTTCTCTTCTTTTGCTTTTTACAGTAAGGCACACTTTCCACCTCCAATAATATTTTAAACATATATAAAAAATTAAACCGAGGAAATTTCTTATAAATTTCCTCGGTTTTTTTACCATTTTCTAATCGTTTGAATAACTTTTCCTAAAATAATAAGTTTTTGATTTTCATTTATAAAAATGCTTTTGTATTTTGGGTTAAAGGGCTGCAAAACCATAACTCCGTTTTCTTTTATAACGCGGCTGAGCGTAACAGGACTGCCCTCAAAGATCACCGCAGCAAGCTCGCCGTTTTCAATATAGTTTTGTTTTCTTATGAGCGCAATATCGCCCTTTGAAATTTGCGGCTCCATTAAATCGTTGTGCGCTTTGAAAAAGAAATAGTCATCGGGATTTCCAAGCTCAATGGCAGCACCATCACAGGAAAAATCATATTCAATGCTTTCCTCTGAAATTGAAACAGAGTTTAAAGTCGGTATAAGAACTGAGCTACCTTCGTCAGAGCAGTTTTCATCAGTGCCGCCAAGTAAAAAATCTACCGAAACCGAGAAAAACTTTGAGGCGGCATGGAGAATAGAGTAGGGAGCCTCTCGCTTTGAATTTTCATAAAGGGAAACGGTGCTTTCGGCAACACCTAATATTTCACCCATCTCTTTAAGCGAAAGACCTCTGTTTTTGCGTAGCTCCTTTAAGCGCAGCATAAATGTAAAACCTCTTTTCGACAAAAATTGACCCTTTTCTACATATTAGCATAATCTTTGCGAAATGTCAAGAAATTTATAAAAAGCTATTGACAAAATGCAATTTATAGAATAAAATAAGTATAAAGATTTGCGAATTGTAAAGTTTCTGTAAAAACAATAAAAGCGCCAAGCAGTTAGGAGAATGTCATAATGAGCGCAAAAAAAGCTGTTTGCGATTTGAATTGCTTTAATTGCAAATTTGAAGATTGTATAAACGATAGGTTGGAAATTGAAGATTTTCGCTCGGCAGAAGAAATAGATAAATCTATTATAAACGAGCGAAAGAGAAAAAAGGCTCAAAAAATGTCACAATATGCTCTTTCCCGAAAAAAAGAGTATCACACAGATGACCCTGAGAATAGTAGGGCATATGCCAAGGCATATTATAGCTTAAATCGTGAGCGTTATAAGAAGTACCGAGCTTTAAACCGCGATAGAAAAAGCGCCTACGACCGCGATTACTTCTCTAAAAACAGAGAGGAGATAAGCAAAAAGAATAAAATTTACGGAGCGAAGAATAAAGAACGCCTGCGCGAGCGCAGAAAAGAGTGGCGCGAAAAGAACAAAGATAAGATTCGCGAATATCAAAGACAATATTACCTTAGAAAAAAAGAGCAAAATAAATAATAAAAAAGAAGTATTGCACTGTGCAATACTTCTTTTTTGTTATAAAAGCTTTTCTCTCAGCTCTGCAGAACTCATCGGTGAGAGGTATGCCGGCGGAATGTCAAATACAGTTTTGCAGCCAAAGTCTTTTTTGTCAGATAGGCGGGCAGCCGCTCTTGCAAAGGCTAAGACAACGCTTGCTGTAAATTCGGGGTTTGAATCTAATTTAAGGCTGTACTCAATGAGATTGGAGTTATTATTTTCCCAGCCTGTTTTGCCACTGCGGATAACAAAACCGCCGTGGGGGAGAGAGGTGTGGTTGCGGCGCATTTCTTCCTCTGAGATAAATGTAACAGTGGTGTCGTAATCGGCAAAATAGTTGGGCATAGAAACAATTTCTTGTCTGATTTTTTCCTTGTCAGCGCCCTCTGTTGCTACAACAAAGCATTCTCTCTTGTGCTTTTCTCGCACAGTCAGTTCGGGGTTTGAGCCGCTTCTTACAGCCTCTAATGCGCTGTCAATAGGAACGGTGTACTGACGGGCATCAATTACGCCGTCAATACGGCGTATGGCATCGGAATGTCCTTGGCTGACACCCTTGCCCCAGAATGTATAATCCTTTCCCTGAGGGAGAACTGCTTGTGAATAAAGGCGCATAAGCGAGAACATACCGGGGTCCCAGCCCGAAGAAATAACAGCAACAGTACCCGCGCTCTTGGAGATGGCATCAACATTTTTAAAATGCTCAGAAATTTTTGCGTGTGTGTCAAAGCTGTCAACCACATTGAAAATGGAAGCGAGTTGCGGCGTCTGAACAGGTAAATCGGTAGCACTTCCGCCGCAAAGTATCATAACATCAATAGCATCCTTCATTGAAGGCGCCTTGTCTATGTGATAAACGGGGACACCATCAGTGAGGATTTTAACAGTAGAGGGCTCTCTTCTTGTGAAAACCGCAACAAGACTAACATCATCTGCTTGTTTTATGGCACATTCAACTCCGCGCCCTAAATTTCCGTACCCGTAAATACCAACTCGTATCATAAAAAATAGACTCCTTTGCTTAATATGGAAATATTATATCTCCTTTTATATAAAAAAACAAGAAAAAACAGTAAATTATCACAACTTTTTTTGCTGTAACAATAGCGCCTTAAATGACATAAAATGAAAGTGGGCCGAACTAAACGACCCTTTGTAGAATTGAAAGGAGTCAATATAAAGTGGAAAGAAAAATGTCTGCTTGCTGCTCTCAAAGAGAACAGATGGATATGCCCGCATATCATAATCAAACCTCTTGTAGCATACCACAGTCTAAATGCTCTCTTGCAATGGCATATGTGCCTTGGCAGAAATGGGAGATGCTTTATGAGGACGAAAAAGCCTTGTCGGCAGGAACAATATTCCCCTCACTTGACCTGCCATTTTGCGGAAGGGGGATTTTGGAATGATGACCGATAGACAGAAAATGCTAAAAAGAGTACAGATGTTTGATTTTATTCTTGACGAGCTGAATCTGTATTTAGATACCCATCCGACAGACCAAAATGCACTCGATTACTTTGCAAGGTATCAGTATCTTAAAAACGATGCCGCCAATCAATACGAGGCAAGATTTGGCCCCCTGCGCGCCGAAGATTTTGTCGATGGCGATAAATTTACTTGGATAAAAGGCCCATGGCCTTGGGAAAGCGAGGTAAGATAAGGATGTGGACCTATGATAAAAAACTGCAATACCCAGTAAATATCAAAAACCCTAACCCTAAACTTGCTATGGCGATTATATCGCAGCTTGGCGGACCAAACACCAAAAAGATATAATCACGATAAGTTTGAATGAAAGTATATTTCGATTCGGCTTTCGGGTCGGTAGAAAACTATCTTTGAGATGATAGAGCGCAGTGCCGAGTTTTTAGCCTGCTCGGATACGGTTTCATCTTTAATAGTAGCAAGAACCTCCGAAACATACTTTTTCATTAAATTGCTTCTGTCGACTTCGGATATTGTTTGCTCTGCCGCCGTCTCCTTTTGTTTTTCAAGCTCAGTAATTTTCTGTACTATTGCTTCCTTTTGCTGTTTGTACTCTTCAAGGGTGTCGATGCCTTCTGTATATGCTTTCTTAATTCGAATCATTTTTTTCTGCTCATTTGAGATGAGCTTATCAATATCAACCGCATCAGATTTAATAGCGGTGGTAAAAGAGGGAAAGACTTTAAGCGAACCGGTGACAAAACTCTCTAAATAGGATATAACTGCTGCATTAAGCTTATCAATGGTTATGCTGTGAGATTTTTTACAGGTTCCGCGTGCGTAATTATGGCATTGCATACCGTTTGTTGTCGTTGCAATGAGTGTGGCACCGCAAGAAGAGCAGCGTACTAAACCTTTAAGCATAAATGATACCTTCTGTTCAGTTCTTTGATATTTAACATACTTACTTTTTATTTCGTTAAGTCTTGCTTGCGCAGATTCAAAAGTTTCGACAGGGATAATTGGCTCATGCTGTCCATCTACAAGTATAATATTTGGGTCATCATATTTGCGGCGTGATACCGTTCGGCCATCACGACTCCATCGAATTTTGCCTATATATGTCGGGTTTCGCAGAATATACTCAATATAACGGTTGTCAGGTCGGTTACCATACCTTGTCCGCATACCTGCATCTGCATATTTTATTGCAATAGTACGCATTCCTACGCCGGAGAGAAAATCTGAAAAGATATTCTGAACTATTGCGCTGTCGGCGTTTGGGATATACTTTCCATCCTTCATATCATAACCAAAAGGCGGAGCGCAGACAGGCTCCCCACGGCTTACCTTTTCGCTCATTCCTCTTTTAACCTCTTGGCTGAGGTTGGTTATATAAAACTGGTCCTGCCATTCGAGGATGCGTTCTATGAGTTCTCCGAAAGGACCTTCAGGCAACGGCTCTGATATCGAAATGACATCTATTCCATTTTTCTTTAGCATTGATTTTAAGGTTATGGCTTCTTCCTGATTTCGTGCAAATCGGCTGAATTTCCAAACCAGAATTACATTAAAGGGACAAGGCTTTCTCTTGGCAGCGGCAATAAGCTTTAAAAACTCAGTTCTGTTCTTCATACTCTTGCCGGACTTGCCGCCATCTTCCATATAGATATAATCCTCAAGGAGTACAATATCATTCTTTTCAGCATACTCTTGAATCAGTTTAAGCTGGCTTTCGGGAGAGTATTCGAGTTGATCATCTGTTGAAACTCTTACATATGCCGCAGCTGTTTTCATATTGTACCTCCTTTCAAGTATACGTAGGTTATTTATGGTTGATATTTATTTGAAGTTTCTTTATAGATAGTAGCTCTGCATATTCAAAGACTTTTTCCAAATCTTTTTCATCAAGATTTTCTGAAACTTTTAATAAGTATACCTGACTTTTGGATAAGTTCTTGAAAGCAACGCTTTCTTCTGATTTATGGCCGACAAGGTAATCAACCGATACATTAAAGAAATCGGCAATTTTAATTTTAACGCTGTCATTTGGTGTTCGCTGACCAGATTCGTACAGCGAAAGAGTAGAGTGGCTGATTTTAAGTAGCTCGGCTAATTCGCGCTGATTTAGATGCGCATTCTTTCTCAGATACTTTATTCTTTCTCCTAAAATATGGGTTTTGCTATTCATCTTACACTCCAAAAACATATACTTTGACTTCTTTACCGATTTTTTTTATTTATTCGACAAATTTTTACAAATTATACTATGTTGATGATGTAGAATTCAATGTACCGCACATCATATTTGAAGTTGACAGAAAGGATGAATTATAAAAATGGAGAAAAACAAAGATTTAGAGAAGTTAATAGATTACATTAAAGAAATGAATCCTCGTGAAGTCAAGGAGGTTATGAATTTCGTTTCAAATTTAAAAGTTCAACATACTCAAGTGTCTTCTTCACATCTTCAGCAGGAAGTTCAGAAACAGCGTTAATTAGATTTCTTTTTTCAGGAGAGAGAGACGGCTCACTTTGAGCTGTCTTTTCTTCTTCTAACCTAAGAAGATAGTCTATAGACACGTTAAAAAGCCGAGCCATTTTATGCGCGAGGTCAATATCTGGAAGAGTTCTTCCTGTTTCCCATTGACTAATCGCTGTTTGGTGCACGTTTAATATTGAAGCAAGTTTTTCTTGTGAATAACCATTTGCTTTTCGCAATTCCTTTATTCTATTCATGGTGATAAACCTCCTACTAATCTTAATTATATTAGTTCTGCTAATAATATGCAATAATTTTTTTAAAAAAAATATTAGCAAAACTATTGACATACAAAAAAATCGTGCTATTATAATAGTACAGCTATTAAAATTAAGGTGGTGATAATTACGATGACTATTAAAAAAGCAAGGCAAAGCAAAAAGTTATCACAATGTGAAGTAGCAAAAATGCTAAATGTAACGCAAGGCACAGTCTCCCAATGGGAAAACAATATTTCACTTCCAAGAACTTCTTTGCTCACAAAGCTTTCGTCTATATTGGATTGTCCAATAGAAGAACTATTAAATGACACTATTAAGGAGTGAAAATAATGATAGGATTACAAGAACTCAAAAGTATTGAGATTATTCCCGAAAAGAAAATCTTTAAAGTCAATGGTGAGGACTTCGGAAAATATTGCGAAAGTTATTGCATTGAAATATATCAGGAAAACAGAGAAATCTCTATCATATTGAAACGATGCGGAATGACTAAATTTATTAGCAAGTTTAACGCTGACAACGGAAAGAATATAAACCGCCTTCAATTTGATGAAAGCGGTTTATAAAGAGTCAAGGCAGTAATTTAGAGATGATATCGACAACATTCTCAAAATTTTCTTTTGGTATAGACTCGACTTTTTCGATAGCAGAGTTTTGAATGTAAATGCAACCAGTTACATCAGTTTTAACAAAACCATATTCTTTTAATTCTGAGATTAAATCATCTACATCCTCTGAATTAAAAATAGTATTGCATTTTTCCTGTACTTCTTCTGGAGTCATCTCTTTTGCCTCTTCTCGGCTTTCTGTTTTGTTGCGCTCTTTAAAAATACCATATAAGCAGCAAAGCATTTTTTGAGCATCCTTAGTCATATAGCTCCCTCCTTTCCAAAGGCATTATACCAGATTTTATAATTTTTTCAATACAAGCGAATTTAAGGAGTGATTTTAATGCTGGCTTTGTGCGAGAACATCCGCAGGAGAAGAATTGAGCTTAATATGTCTCAAGATGAATTAGCAAAGAAGTTAGGATATAGCTCGAGAACAACTATTGCCAAAATAGAAGCTGGAAAAATTGATATTCCTATATCTAAGGTGATAGCATTTGCAGATGCACTTGACATTTCTCCCGGCGAGCTTACGGGGTGGATTACACTTTGATTTAAAATCACTGTAAAAATGGGATTTAATATCTTTACAAAAATGCCCCGGCAGAGCCGAGGTGGAAAGGAACGATAGTATGTTAGAAATAATAGCTCTACTGATTTTGGTGTTGTTGGCTGCTTATTTCATTTTTTACTTTGTTGAAAATGCAAGGTTAGTGAACGAAATCTTTGAATTAAAGTTAAAAATCGAAAAGCTTGAAGTATTTAGGAAAAAGCCATTTTTCAAATCAGATAACACTAATTTATATTGGGAAATATGCGATTTAAAAAGTCGATCAGAAACGTTAGGATTTTGTTCCCAATGCCCGTTGTATCAAGAAAAAGCCCAAGAAGATATGAAGCAAAAATCTCAAGCGGTGCAAGAATAATCCAGGATAGTTTATTTGATATTTTTCTAATAGGAGCAAACATTTTAAGCTTCTCGATTGCACGCATCGGCCACGCAAAAGCATCTCTAACTTTTCTAAAATAGTTTGATAAGGTCCACATATATGCTTCTTGACAATCTTTTGTTTTTTGTGGATTGCAAATATCCAATGTATCTACGTATACTTGCGCATCCCTCAAATAATGTGCAAAAGAACTGGCAATTATCACATTCCTATTCAGCTCTTTGTTTTCAATATTTTTTACATATATATTATGATAATGCGCAAGCCTTACAATCCTGTAAGCATAGTACAACCATAACAATACTATGATCCCAAAATAAATTCCTAATATTTTTAAAATAAGTGTGATATCCAATGTATTCAGCTCCTTTTAGGAGATTATAGCATTTCAAAATTTAGGTGTCAATTTCAACAAATATAAGCGAGGTGAGAAAATGAGTTTAAAAGAAAAAAGGATAAATGCCGGGAAGAGTCAAATAGAACTTTCTGAGGCTCTCTGCGTTGATAGGTCTACTATTGCAAAGTGGGAAACCGGCAAGGCATATCCCAGAGCTGCGCTTCTTCCGAAGATAGCGCAGGTGCTTGGGTGTACGGTGGATGAGCTTTTAAAGGAAACTTAATGGACATGCAAAAAATCAGATTGGATGCATAGGCTAATAAAAAGGAAAGGAGAGATATTATGGCGAGCAGAAATGAGCCATTGACCGTTGTAGGTTACATAGAAATCGATGGCAAGCTGGTTGATGCAATGACTGTTAAAGACAGGATAAATCCTGCCATATGCAGAGAAATGGGTAAAGCCTTGAGCGAGTATTATCGCTTTCACCCTGATGAGTATTCAAAGCTTGTTGGAAGTCAGTAAAAGGAGGTGAAGAGATGTACGGATACAGGTGTCCTGAGTGCGGCGCATTCTTAGACCCCGGTGAAAAATGTGACTGCGCCATAGAAAAAGAAAAGGCTGCCGAGTTCCGCAGGGAGCAGGACAGCAAGAAGAAACGGACAAGCCGTAAGAAAGCGGTATTGTGCAAAGCTTAATTAAAAAAAGGAAGGTAGAAAATTATGGAAAGAAAAAGATATTGTTTTATCGCTCTTATTGAGCAAGGAAAGGACAAGCTATTTTTTGAATCGGTAACGCTCGATGACACTGTTACCGTATGGTATGTACCAACTCCTGAAAAGGCGGTATCGTTTTCATCAGAAGAACGTGCAATGAATTATGTAAGGAAATATCTCGTGCCATTTGTAAATCCATTTAATGTGAAAATCGTCAGCGAGTGGGGAGATTTTTCAAGAAACGAATGTTTACTGTCTGATATCAGAGGAGGAAAAATAAATGAATAAGGAATTACGAAAAGATATACTCAATGAGCTTTCGGCAGAGCTTATAAAAACAGGTGGAGAAGCAAACGAAAAGGCTATAACACTTGTAGGAGCATACTATAACACACTATCGCAGGATATAAGCAATACGATAGATGCAGTTGATGATATTTCGGCGCCGTTTGTTGTTGCAGCATTAGAGAACTATGCTGAAAGAATTAAAGAATTGTTTCCAAACTGTCTTGAGGTGGTTGAGTGGGTTAAGCAGCTTCCGAGCATTCAGGTAACAAAAAAGAAAGAGGATTGAAAATGAAAAGGAAAATAGCAAAAGGTCTAATGGCTGCGGGCGTGTTGCTTGTATGGGGCGCGGCCGGGGACAGTGACACAAACGCACTCACATTCGAGGGCGCAGTTATAAAGGTGGTAGCGGCAATAGTGTTGTTTGCGGTGGGATACATACTCTCTAAAAAAGTAAACGCTCCCAAGCAAAAGCCTGAGAGCGTCACTTTAAAAAACAACGAATTTGTCAACTGTAAGCAGGCTACCACCCCTGCTTACAAGACTAATTTTAGCACAACGAAAGGAATTTGTCAACTATGAAGCTTTTAAATCTTAAACTCACCAACTTCAAGGGTATAAAATCCTTTGAGTTTGAGCCACAGGGCGAGAACGTCAGTGTATATGGCACTAATGCAAGCGGCAAGACCACTCTCTTTGATGCTCTGACCTGGCTCTTATTTGATAAGGGCAGTGACTGGGGTGAGAACTTCAGCCCCAAAACGCAGGATAAGAACGGCGAAGAGGTACATAACTTAAATAACCGCGTTGACGGCACGTTCCAACTCGATGATGGCCGCATCATTACCTTTTCAAAGGACCAGAGCGAAAACTGGGTTAAAAAGCGTGGCGGTCTTTCCGAGAGCTTTTCAGGCAACACCACCGAATACTATATAGACGGTGTTCCAGCAAAGCAGAGCGAATACAAAGAGCGCATCCAGGAGATATGTCCCATTGAAAAGGCAACTATACTTATGCAGCCTCTCTATTTTTCTCAGATAATGGACTGGAAAAGCCGTCGGCAGATACTGCTCGATGTATGCGGAGACGTTTCTGAGTTCGATGTTATTAACAGCAGCGATGCCCTTAATGAAATAACCCGCTTTTTGCTAAAGCCCGGAACAGACGGACAGTTTTACAGTGTCGAGGAATGCGCCAAGATTGCGGATGCCAAAAACAAGGATATTCGCAAGAGGCTTGAGGAAATACCCGCAAGGATAGACGAAGCTACCAGAGCGCTTGTTGATGTTGTAGGAAAAAAGGGTGATGGTGATGCAGAGGTTCTGAATGGAACTCTCGCACTTCTTCAAAAGGATTTAGATGAGGCTATATCAGAGAAAGCGGCGCTAAGACAAAACGGCGCCGAAACAATCCTGAGAAATCAGGCGGCATCCATCAGAGCGGATATGGTAGAGGGCGGTGTCGCATTTACCATCGCTCAGAACGAGAGAGTCTCAAAGGACCGAGAGCAGCTTCAAGCATTAACTGCTAAGTGGCAAGAGCTTTTAGTTCAGAAGAGCGGTCTTTCTGCAAATATCTCTATGCTAAGAAACAAGATACAGTTACTTAAAGCACAAAGGCAGCAGCTTGCGGACAAGCACAGTGAAATCTCAAAACAGATGTGGCAGGGAGATACCGTTTGCCCCACCTGCAAGAGAGAGCTTCCCTCTGAGGAGATTGAGGCTGCAAAGAGCGCATTTAACACCGATAAGGCTAAAACCTTAGAGGAAATCCGAGCAAGGATAGAAAAGAGCTGCTCCAAACCTCAGATTTCAGAGCTTGAAAACAGTCTTTCAATAGACGAGCGCTCATATGAGACACTCGACAGGGAAACCGAGGAAATAAACGTTCAGATACGCGCCTTAAAGGACAAGATTTCTCCTATTGAGAGTGAGAGATATGAGGATACCGAGCAGTATCGAAATTTTGCCGAGAAGCTTTCTGAAATTGAGGCTCAAATCCTTTCGGGTAATACGGATGTGTCCTGTGAAGAAAACGAAATACAGGCTAAAATTGAACGAATTTCAGGCGATGTTAAAAATGTGCAGAGCAGGCTCCTTGTTATAAAGAACAATGAGCAGCAGAAAAAGCGCATCGAGGAGCTTATCTCTGAGGAAAATAAGCTTCAGGCTGAGGCTGAGGATGCCGAACACTGCTTATATCTATGTGAGCAGTTTATAAAAGCTAAGGTTTCTATGCTAACCGAAAAGATAAACACAAGGTTTGAGAATGTTCGTTTTCAGTTATTTAAAGAGCAGATAAACGGCGGCATAAAAGAGGTATGCGAGGTCTTGGTTCCCACAGAGAGCGGAAACCTTGTTCCGTACTCCAAAACAAACGATGCGGCAAAGCTCAATGCAGGACTTGAAATCATTGACACTCTGTCAAAGCACTGGGGAGTCAGTATGCCGGTTGTGGTAGACAATGCCGAAAGTGTTGTAAAGCTAAGGTGCATTACACCGCAGGTTATCAGGCTTGTGGTTAGTGGTGAGGACAAGACTTTGAGAGTAGAACGAGAGGTTAAGTAAGATGCTTATTTTTCCTATAAAATCGCACTGGTTTAAGATGATAGAGCGAAATGAAAAGGGCGAGGAATACCGAGAGGATACTCCTTACTACCGTTCAAGGCTTGAAAGGCATCTCGGCGAGGAAATCGAGTGCATTTTAAGGAACGGATATTCTGCCGCTTCTCCTCAGCTTAAAATTCGTGCAGTAGTTGAAAAGGGCCATGGCCGAGAGGAATGGGGCGCAGAGCAAGGAAAGATATATTTCAAGCTCGTTATCCTCGACAGGCAAAGGATACAGCCCGAAACATTCATTATTAAAGCCCGCAGGTGTAAACGTTGCGGCGGACTTCTTACAAGCAGGCAGGCAGTTTTAGATGGCTACGGTCACGTTTGCAAGCAAAAGACTGCTATTGATGAACGTAATGCCGAGCTTATGAAGAATCAGACAAGTCTTTTTGATTAAAACACTCCCCGCATTTGCGGGGATATCTGAGGGCGTAGCTCAATGGCAAGAGCCTCGGAGTGCGGGTTCGAGTCCCGCCGCCCTCCTACCTTTCCTGTAGGGAAAGACAAATAAAACAACGGAGGTATTTTATGTCAACAGAAAAGAAAAACGAAATTGCCCTTATTAAAAAGGATACTGTAGATGTTGTCGCAGACAGAGTGCGTAAGTTCCAAGAGAACGGCGAACTACACTTTCCTGCAAACTACAGTCCTGAAAACGCAATGAAGGCCGCCTGGCTTGCCGTTCAGGAAACGGTGGACAGAAACTCAAAGCCTGCGCTCGAGGTATGCACCCGAGACAGTATCGCAAATGCGCTTCTGAATATGGTTGTGCAGGGCTTAAACCCCGTTAAAAAGCAGTGCTACTTTATTGTATACGGAAACAAGCTTGTTCTGCAGCGCTCATACTTTGGTGCTATGCACATCGCAAAGACGGTAGACCCCGATATCCTTGATATTGTTGCAGAGGTTGTATATGAGGGACAAACCTTTAAGTATGCTAAAAAGAACGGCCGCAATTACATAGTAGAACATCAGATGCAGCTCGGTGACGATAGCAAGCCCATTGTTGGCGCATACTGTCAGGTACTTTATAGGGATGGCGGCGAGAGCGCAACCGTTATGTCCATCAGCGAGATAATGTCTGCATGGAGCAAGAGTCCCACGCATCCTATCGACCAAAACGGCGAGCTTAAAGCAACCTCAACACATGCGCAGTTTACCGGCGAGATGGCTAAAAAGACGGTTATCAACCGAGCCTGTAAGAATATTATAAACAGCTCGGGCGATGATTCGCTTCTTATCGAGGCTTTCCATCAGACCGAGGCAGATGCAGCTGAGGCAGAGGCGGCAGAAGAGATTGCAGCTAATGCTAACACTATCATTATTGACGATTTTAACGAGAATGAGCAGGACACCGCACAGCTCCCCGGCAGTGCTTCTGCAGATGACCTGCCTTAAATGAAAATAAAGGTGCTTGCATCGGGCAGCCGTGGTAACTGCTATGTTATCGATGACGGAGAGTCCACACTTTTGCTCGATGCAGGCATACCAATTATGAAGATCCGTGAGGGCGTTGGCTTTAAGCTTACGGCGGTGGCGGGAGCTTTAATTACCCATCGTCACGGCGACCACGCCAAAGCGGTACGGGACCTCACCTGCGCAGGCACTGATGTATATGCCTTAGAGGATGTATTTAAGTCTGTCGGCGCAAGCGGCCACAGATGTATTGCTATAAAAAATGGCATTATCGATGACAAGAGAGAAACCTTTACAGTGGGTTCTTTCAGAGTATTGCCGTTTTCAGTGCATCACGATGTTCCTAATTTAGGCTTTTACATTCACAGCACGGTAACGGCTGAAAATCTCTTGTATTTTACCGATACATATTACATCAGTCACGTGTTCCCTAAACTCAATTACATTATGGCAGAGTGCAATTTTGACCCTGCTGCCATCGATGCAAGTGTAAAGGCGGGAAGAATTCCGATAGAGCTGAAAAAGCGCCTTATGAAGTCGCACATGAGCATTGACGCCTTTATAAATATGCTCAGAAAAAATGATCTTTCGGGAGTAAAACAAATATATCTTTTGCATCTCTCTGATAACAATAGCCGCGCCGAGGATTTTAAAAGGCGTGTGCAGGCCGAGAGCGGATGCGAGGTTTATATTGCATAAGGCACTTTGGGGGGTTAGAAATCTCCGACTGCGAGGTGATAAAATGAGTAGGATAGGAAATAACACTCAAGGCTATCCGAGCGCAAAGAAGCGCAAGCAGGTTAAATTTAACACGGGTATGCCTATTTTGGATGAATTTTACAAGCTTATATGGCAGTATGGCATCTTAAAATTATCGGATGAAACGGGTATAGCCGAAATTACAATACACAGTTGGATTCAGGGATATAGTTTTCCCCAACTTAGGAAGATGCAACAGATACTCGACCATTTAGGATATGAGCTGCTTATCTTCGAAAAGGATGAGCCATTTGAATAGGAGGAATATATGAACTGCATAAATATTGTTGGCAGACTGACCGCCGACCCCGAGCTTAAAAAGACTCAGAGTGGCAATTCAGTATGTCAGGTGGATGTGGCGGTAAACAGACCGCACAAAAAGGATATAACCGATTTCTTAAAGGTTGTAGTATGGCGGCAGAGCGCCGAGTACCTATGTCAATATGGTCGCAAAGGCAATATAGTGGCAGTAAACGGGTGTCTGACTACCCGAAAGTATGAGGACAAGCAGGGCAATAAACGCACCGCTTATGAGATAGTGGCGGACAGCGTGCAGCTCTGCTCGGGCAAGTCGGAACAATATGCGCAGGCGGCAACATTCACAGCTCCGGCGCAGGATTTTGAGGAATATAACGGCGCAGATGATGAACTGCCGTTTTAAATAAAAAGGAGTAGAAATATGGCTTGGATAGAACTGCATCAGACTCTTCCCAAGAACAAAAAAACCATCAAACTTAAGCGCGAGCTTGGTATAAAAACACCCCAGGCGGTTGGGCATCTTTGTATGCTTTGGCTGTGGGCTCTGGATAACACAACTGATGGAGATATATCCGAGTTTACTGCAGATGATATCGCAGAAGTTTGCGAATGGAAAAAAGATTCTGAAAAATTTTATGCAGCACTCATTAACGCAGGACTTATCGATGGGGATTTAAGAATACACGACTGGGATGAATACTTTGGAAGACTTATGGCAAAACGCGAGGTTAATCGAGAGCAAGCAAAAGCAAGACAAAAAAGATACCGTGAACGGCTTAAGACTGCCAAAAATTCGGAATCGGCAGAGGAAGAGTTTGCTGACAAAAATAATGAAACGTTACGCAATAGTAACGCGTTACAAGACCGTAACGTAACGCATAACAATAGCGTTAGTAACGGAAAAGTAACGCAAGAAAAAAGCGTGAGTAACGCAGGTGTAACGCACTCTAACAGTACAGTACCGTACAGTACAGTACCTATATACTCTAATAGTTGTAGTAGTAATAATATACATAGTACAGGGGATGAGGCTACAACGACGGCAGCTACTGAGAGTAAATTGAATTTGCTTTCGGGAAAGATTGGAAAGGGAGTTGTTATGCTCTCTGATGCTCAGGTAGACAGTCTGCTTGAAGAGCTCTCACTTGACGAGTTTAATTACTATGTCGAAAAACTTGCAGATTTTATTATCAACAAAAATGCTATAGTAAAAAACCATTATCAGACCATTTTGAAATGGTGCAAAGAGGATAGGAAGGTAGGAAAGAAATGAGAATAATAAGACTCAGTGCCAAGGGTAAGCTCGAGGTAAAGAACGTAAAGAATGAGCTCAGCGTTCTTCAGAATGAGGTTGGCGGATACATAGAACAGATTACATTTGCAGAGGATGCGGTGCTGCTTGTCGATGAGGAGGCTAAGCTTAAGAACCGCAGCAGAAATCCGTTTCTTCATACCCTGCGCGGTGACGTTGTTGTGTGTGGTATCAAGGACAACAAATGGTGCTCTCTGCCGCTCTTTAAGGCAAGGAAACTTGCATCAATTTTTGGAAACAAAATGGAATGAAAATGGATACAAAAAAGGAGCGATGACAATGACCGATAACGAGATTATAAAGGCTTTGGAGTGTTGCATAAGTGATGATTATGCTTGCAAGGAATGTCCTTATGCAGATACAAAGCATATGATTGGTGACGAATATGAAATTATGCCAAACGGAAAAACATATGACGAACTTTCGTGTGATGAATGGCTTAAACTTGATGTTCTTGACCTAATCAACCGCCTGCAAGCAGAGAAAGAAGCCTTAATTGCGGGTCAAGAAACTTTGCAAAAATACATAGCAGAGCAAAAAGCAGAGATTGAGAGGTTGAAAGAAGATAACGAAATTAAAAGCCAAAAGAGAGCAAAAGATGTTGTGGAAGTGGTTAGGTGTAAGGATTGTAGACATTGTGAAATGATTTATCCCATAAAGGACTTTGGGAAAGAAGCCAAACCTTTATATTATTGCAATGTGTTAGATTCACCTACAAAAACAACCGAATTTTGCAGTTACGGAGAAAGGAAAGAAGCCGATAAATGACCGCACTGATAGAGCAATACAAGGAGCACATAAAGCAGCTCGAGCAGAGAGTGGACGGGCTGAAACGGGAGCTTCGCCGTTCAGTAGGTGGACACCGAGACGAGCTGTATGTCCGCATTAAGCTCTTAAATCAAGAGATAGACGATATGTGGGACAGCATCAATATGATGCGAGATTTTATTGGGGGTGCAGTAAATAATGCCGGTAAATTATAGACAGAT
>JAZOOR010000052.1:0-22678 GCA_045655125.1 Oscillospiraceae bacterium | reverse complement strand
GAGCCAATGATTAATTTAAAAGGTCATGAAGTTCGTATGCTAAGTGACGGATGGACTGTTGTGACCAGAAGCGGAAGCATTTCTGCTCATTTTGAGAACACAATAGCAGTCACCGAAAACGGTGCTGAGGTTCTCACAAAGATTTAGTCTTTGCTTAGAGATAAGTTGTCTGCTCAAAGGCGGGCAGAAAACGAAAAGCTTTTTTCGGCAGGAGGAGCAAGGCGCGCGGGTTCTTCCCTCTCTCAGTGGGAAGCGGCTGACCTTACTGTTTTGCGCCGTCTGTCTTAAAAGGATATACACAGGGCATAAAGCCCGCAAGCCTTTGCGAGGAGGTTATCAATTTGTCAAAGGAAGATGTAATCGAAATTGAAGGAACCGTTCTTGAAGCGCTGCCCAATGCAATGTTTCAGGTCGAGCTCCCCAACGGCCACAAAATCCTTGCCCACATTTCGGGAAAGCTGCGTATGAATTATATCCGTATTCTTCCCGGTGACAAGGTGACCGTTGAAATGTCGCCCTATGATCTTTCAAAAGGACGCATTACATGGCGCTCCAAATAGAGCCCTGTCGTCCATCACAAAGGCAATAACAAATAAAAGCACAAATCGGTCAAATATAGACCGCAAGGAGGTATACATTATGAAAGTTAGACCTTCGGTAAAGCCCATCTGTGAAAAATGCAAGGTTATCAAGAGAAAAGGCCGTATAATGGTCATCTGCGAGAACCCCAAGCACAAACAGAGACAAGGCTAAGAAGAAAACTTATTTTGGAGGTGCAATAGAATATGGCACGTATCGCCGGAGTTGACTTGCCTAACGATAAGCGAGTCGAAATTGGTCTTACCTATATTTACGGTATCGGCCGTAAATCTGCTAACGACATTTTAGCAGAGGCCGGAATCAATCCGGACACCAGAGTTAAAGATCTTACTGAGGACGAGGTTTCCAAACTTCGTGAATGTATTGATAAGGGTTACAATGTTGAAGGTGATCTTCGCAGAGAGGTTGCTCTTAACATCAAGCGCCTTATCGAAATCGGATGCTATCGTGGCGTCCGTCACAGAAAGGGTCTTCCCGTTCGCGGACAGAAGACCAAAACAAACGCAAGAACCCGCAAAGGTCCCAAGAGAACCATTGCGAATAAGAAGAAGTAATAAGGGGAGGGAAATAAGCTATGGCTAAAGCTGCAACTAAAAAGACAGCTGTTCGCAAACGCCGTGAGCGCAAGAATATTGAGCACGGCGCTGCACACATCCAGTCTACTTTCAACAACACCATCGTTACACTGACTGACAGCCAGGGCAACGCCCTTTCTTGGGCCAGCGCAGGTGAGCTCGGATTCAGAGGCTCCAAAAAGAGCACTCCGTTTGCTGCTCAGTCCGCTGCTGAGACCGCTGCAAAGGCTGCTATGGAGCACGGACTTAAGACCGTTGAGGTTTATGTTAAGGGACCCGGTTCCGGAAGAGAAGCTGCTATCAGAGCTCTTCAGGCTACCGGACTCGAAGTTACTATGATTAAAGATGTTACTCCGATTCCCCATAACGGATGCCGTCCTCCCAAGAGAAGACGTGTGTAATATTAAACAGGAGGTACTTTAAAATGGCAAGATATACCGGTGCGGTTTGCAGATTATGCCGCCGCGAAGGTCAGAAGCTTTTCTTAAAGGGTGACAGATGTTATTCCGGAAAATGCTCCGTTGACCTTAGAAAATCTGTTCCCGGTCAGCACGGACAGGGCCGTAAAAAAGTCTCCGACTACGGGGTACAGCTCAGAGCAAAACAGAAGGCAAAAAGATTCTATGGCGTTTTAGAGAGCCAGTTTGCTAAATATTTTGAAATGGCAGAGAGAAAGCCCGGCATGGCCGGTGAGAACCTTCTCAGAATTCTCGAATCCAGACTTGATAACGTTATCTACCGTCTCGGATTTGCTTCCTCGCGCGCACAGGCCAGACAGCTTGTTCTGCACGGCCATTACACTGTTAACGGCAAGAAGGTTAATATTCCTTCATACCTCGTAAAAGAGGGCGATGTTGTTGCAGTAAGCGAGAAAGCTAAGTCGGCTGATTTTATGAAGGCACTTGTTGAGAACAACGGTTCTAAGCCCGTTCCCCAGTGGCTTGATGTCAACCGTGACACCTATGAGGCAAAGATCGTCCGCCTGCCCGGTCGTGACGAGATTGATCTCGAGGTTGAGGAACACCTCATCGTCGAGCTGTATTCAAAATAATAGGCACCCGTCTGCGCCGCGCAGTTTTGCGTCGGCGCGGGGGACTGCTACTTAGTATTTAACAATTTAACGGCGAAAGCCAATAAGGGAGGGCAATGTAATGATCGAATTTCAGAAACCTAAATTCACCTCCACAGACTTAACAGAAGACGGACGCTACGGCAAGTTTGTTGTTGAGCCGTTGGAGAGAGGTTACGGAATAACTCTCGGCAACAGCCTGAGAAGAGTTCTCCTTTCCTCACTTCCCGGTGTCGCTGTCACTTCGGTACGCATTGACGGAATACAGCATGAGTTTTCAACCATTCCCGGCGTTAAAGAGGATGTTACCGAGATAATCCTTAACATTAAGGGGCTTATCATTAACTATTCGGGCGAAGAGAGCAAGGAGCTTACAATCAGCGCAAAGGGCGAGTGTGAGGTTACTGCTGCAAACATTCAGGCAGACTCTGAGATTGAAATCTTAGAACCCGATATGCACATCGCTACACTTGGTGCAGATGCAGAGCTTAATATGCACCTCACCCTCGAAAAAGGCCGCGGATATGTTTCTGCTGAAAGAAACAAGGAAATTATGCTTGAGAACGGCGAAAATGTTGTCGGAGTTATCCCTGTTGACAGCATCTACAGCCCTGTTCTCAAGGTCAACTATAATGTTGAAAACACCCGCGTAGGACAGATTACCGACTATGACAAGCTGACGCTTGAAGTCTGGACGGACGGCACCATTTCCGCCAAGGAAGCTGTGTCGCTCGCTGCCAAGGTCCTCAATGACCATCTCACATTATTTGTAGAGCTTTCGGAAGAAGCTGCTAACACTGAAATAATGGTCGAAAAAGACGATAAGAGCCACGAAAAGATCTTAGAGATGACAATTGAAGAGCTTGACCTTTCGGTTCGTTCCTTCAACTGCTTGAAGAGAGCCGGAATAAACACGGTTGAAGATCTTATCAGCAAAACCGAGGAAGAAATGATGAAAGTCAGAAACCTTGGTAAGAAATCCCTTGAGGAAGTTATCAACAAGCTTCATTCTCTGGGATATGATCTCAGCCAGGAGATGGACTAAACGCACAAAAGTGCTAAATCTTAATACTCAGAGCTGTGCAAGGACTTTGCACAGAAGAAAAGGAGTGAATTTCAATGCCGGGATCCAGAAAGCTTGGAAGAGCAACCAGTCACAGAAAGGCTATGCTCAGAGCTATGGTTACCTATCTGCTTGAAAATGGCAAGATAGAAACTACTGTGACCAGAGCAAAAGAAGTCGGCGCTATGGCCGAGAAGATGATTACCATCGCAAAAACCAATGACCTCGCATCCAAAAGACAGGTCTTTGCTTTTGTAACAAAAGAAGCAGTTTGCAAAAAGCTGTTTGATGAAATTGCACCTAAGTATGCCGAGAGAAACGGTGGCTACACCAGAATAATCAAGGTTGGCCCTCGTCGCGGCGACGCTGCAGAGATGGCAATTATTGAGCTTATCTAAAGCAAAACCCATTAAAAAGGACAGGGCGCAGATTTCTGCGTTCTGTCCTTTGTGGTTTATGGAGATTGATAAATTATAAACAAAACTTGAAATTAATCAGCTAATGCTGTATTATATACTTTGGTCACAAAACAAAACTGTTTTGTTATATTTTTAACACAAAAATGGCGTAAAATGTAAAAAAATGTAATTTAAAAAACTTTAAAAGGAGAATGAATGTTTTGGCAGTCAAGCTTTCAACAGTCAAAGTAGCACATTATAAGAAAACAGCAGAAATGCCTACACGCGTTCTGCCTATGCCTAAAAAGCTGGTTATTCCCATGATTCAGCATATAGGCAGACCTTGCGTATGCAATGTGAAGGTTGGCGACAGCGTGCTCAAAGGTCAGGTAATAGGTGAGGCAACAGAGTTTCTCTGTGCCCCCATTCACGCGCCCACATCGGGCAAGGTAACCGCTGTACACGATGTTCTGACAGCTTCAGGTGTTTACACCCCTGCAGTTGAAATCACCCCTGATGGCGAGGACAAGGCTATTGAGGCTCAGCCCATAAAGGTTGAAACACTCGATGACCTTGTAAATGCGAGCAGACAGATAGGTCTTGTCGGACTTGGCGGTGCGGGATTTCCCACAAGTGTAAAATTCAAGCCTAAGAATCTTGATGATGTTGACACCCTTATAGTCAATGCTACCGAGTGTGAGCCTTTCATCACTGCCGACCACAGAGAAATGATTGAAAATCCCGAGGACGTTGCTGACGGTATTGAGCTTATCTGTCGCCTTATGGGGCTTAAGAGAGCCATTATTGGAATTGAGAGCAACAAGCCCGAGGCAATAGAGATAATGCGCAAAATTGCAAACGGCAGATACGAGGTCAAAAAGCTTAAGTCCTCTTATCCGCAGGGCGCAGAAAAGGTTATTATCTACAACTGCACAGGCCGTCGCGTTATGGAAGGTCAGCTTCCCTCTGATGTCGGAGTGGTGGTGCTCAATGTTACCTCGGTTGGTTGCCTTATGCGCGGAATAAAAACAGGTATGCCCCTTACCCACAAGAGAGTTACAGTCAGCGGTGACTGTGTCAAGGAGCCTGCGAATGTTTATGCGCCTATTGGAACTCAGATTTCCGAGCTTATTGATTTCTGCGGCGGTATGGTAGGTGACCCCGGCAAGCTCATTATGGGCGGACCTATGATGGGAACCTCTACCTACAGCAGAGAGCTGCCTCTGCTTAAAAACAGTAATGCTATACTGCTTCTTTCCAAGGAGCTTGGCGTTACCCCTGAGCCGACGGCGTGTATCCGCTGCGGCAAATGTATGGAGGCTTGCCCTCTTGACCTTATGCCCACAGTTTTTGAGCACGCATATGAGGACGGGGATTTGGAGCTTTTAGAAAAGCAGAAGATTATGCTTTGTATGGAATGTGGCTGCTGCGCGTTTGTATGCCCTGCCAAGAGACCCCTTGTGCAGATACACCGTTTAGCCAAGCAGGCGGTACGCGCCGGAAAAAAATAAATTTCTTATAGGAGTAGAACACAATGGAAAGATTGATTGTTACTTCATCGCCGCATTTTAAAAGCGGCGCAGGAACATCAAAGGTTATGCTTGCGGTTATTTTGGCGCTTATGCCATCTGCCATTGCAGGTTGCGTTTATTTCGGAATTAGCGCTGCGCTGATGATTGTTGTGGGTGTGGCCTCGGCAGTTCTTGCGGAATTTGTATATCAGAAAATCACAAAGCAGCCTGTCACAATAGGAGATTTATCCGCTGCGCTGACGGGTCTGCTTGTTGCAATGAACCTCTCCTCTACCACACCTCTGTGGATGGTAGCGCTTGGAAGTGTTGTTGCAATAGTTATAGCAAAGCAGCTTTTTGGCGGTCTTGGTTGCAACTTTGCAAACCCCGCGCTTGTCGGAAGAATAGTTGTTACCCTCTGCTTTACAGAGGCAACCTCACAGTATGTTATGCCCTTTGCAGCCGCTGATGCGGTAGCAGGCGCAACACTGCTTCCTCAGATTGCGGCAGGGGAAAAGCTTCCCCCTATGCTCGATGTCTTTTTAGGACTTCAGGGCGGCACCATAGGCGAGGTCTGCTCGGCAGGACTTATTCTTGGCGGAATTTTCCTCTGCGTGAAAAAGGTTATCAGCCCTGCGATACCTTTAAGCTACATAGTCACTACCTTTGCTATGACTGCGCTTTTAGGCAGCCAGCCGCTGTATGCCGTTTTATCGGGAGGACTTCTGCTCGGTGCAATATTTATGGCAACCGACTATGTAACAAGCCCTCTTACCTTAAAGGGCAAAATCATTTTTGGTATAGGCTGCGGTGTTATTACTGCGCTTATCCGTCTTTACGGCTCTAATGCTGAGGGTGTTTCCTATGCCATTTTATTTATGAATGTTCTGACACCGCTTATCGACAGAGCCACTATGAAGCGTACTCCTTTTGCAAAATATTCCAAAAAGGAGGCACAGGGCAAATGAAAAATATGATTAAACCAGTTATTGTCTTAACAGTTATTGCGTTTATCTGCACCGCGGCGCTCGCGGGAGTAAATTCGCTTACCCGCGATATTATCGCAAATGCCGCTGCCGAGAAAAAGGCTGCGGTTATGCGTGAGCTTTTCCCCGAGGAAGAATTCTCGGAGGCTGAGGTCAGCGAGGAAACCTTAAAGAAATATAATGCCAGCGGACTTTACAAAACAAAA
The DNA here is from genome assembly GCA_045655125.1 of Oscillospiraceae bacterium. GTDB lineage: Bacteria > Bacillota > Clostridia > Oscillospirales > Ruminococcaceae > SIG578. The sequence goes on along the minus strand of JAZOOR010000052.1, from coordinate 16,270 downwards.
AGCGGCAAAGGCTATATTGCCGAGGTTTCCACCTCGGGCTATGGCGGAGAAATCAAGATCATGGTTTCCTTTTCGCAGAGCGGCGACATCTTGGGGGTCAAGGTTCTTTCACACGAGGAAACCAACGGAATAGGAACCCGCGTTGTAGCCGATGAAAATTATCTTTCGAACTATATAGGAAAAAACGCGGCAGAGCCTTCGGGTATTGATGCTGTTTCGGGTGCAACCGTTTCATCAAACGCTGTGCTCGCAGGTGTTAACAATGCCGCAAACCTTATTACAAATACAGTAGGGGGTGGGGAAAAATGAAAAACTCAAAAATGTCGGTCTTTTTAAACGGACTTATTAAAGAAAACCCCGTTCTCGTTTTAGTTCTGGGAACCTGCCCCACTCTTGCAGTTACCACTCAAGCGGTAAACGCACTCGGTATGGGCGCGGCAACCATCTTTGTTCTTGTCTGCTCAAACCTTGTTATTTCACTTCTTAGAAATATCATTCCCAGCACAGTGAGAATACCTTGCTATATTGTTGTTATTTCAACCTTTGTTACCATTGTCGGTCTTGTTATGGAGGCTTATCTGCCCAGCCTTTACAATGCGCTCGGTGTTTTTCTGCCGCTTATCGTTGTAAACTGCATTATCCTCGGCAGAGCCGAAATGTATGCAAGCAAAAACGGACCGGTGCTTTCGGCTATTGACGGTCTTTCGATGGGTCTTGGCTTTACGCTGACACTTTTCCTGATGGCTTCAATCCGCGAGATTTTCGGATTTGGCAGCATTTTCGGAATTGACCTCACCTTCGGAGTTTTAAAGCCGCTTTCTATTATGTCACAGCCTGCAGGCGGATTTTTCGTCTTTGGCGTGTTGATGGCTGCGTCTATTTATATTCAGCAAAAGAGCGGCAAAAAGAAAATCAAAACCACTATGGACTGCGCCTCATGCGGACTTTGTGATAAAGGTGCCTGCGGCGGCTGCACAGGAGAGAAGGAGGCAGAAGCATGAAAGCATTTTTAATAATATTTTTCAGCGCAATCCTCACAGACAATGTCGTTCTCTCGAAATTTATGGGAATCTGCCCCTTCTTAGGAGTTTCCAACAAAACAAAATCTGCAGTAGGAATGGGAATTGCCGTAACGGTTGTTATTACAATTTCAACAATGGTCACCTACCCTATCTCTATGCTGATTTTAGCCCCGAGCGGACTTGATTTCTTAAACACCCTTGTTTTCATCCTTGTTATTGCATCATTTGTTCAGATGCTCGAAATGGTTCTCAAAAAGTTTATTCCCCCTCTCTATTCGGCGCTCGGCATTTATCTGCCGCTCATTACTACAAACTGCGCCGTTCTGGGAATTACACTGCTTAACATTGAGGACTTCTCGGGTATGGGAGAGTTTGCCTCGGCTGTTGTTAACGCGATAGGTGCAGGCGCAGGCTTCCTTCTTGCAATGGTAATATTCTCGGGTGTACGCACTCGCCTTAATAGTAAGAAAATCCCCAAATGCTTTCAGGGACTGCCCATCACTCTTGTAGCGGCGGCTATTGTTGCTATATCGTTTATGGGCTTCTCGGGAGTTGTAGATGGAATTTTCGGCTCTGATTTAGGCAGCGCACCCTTCTTTTTGAAATAAGGAGTGTCTTAAAATGAATGAATTGATTATACCGGTTGTTATTGTTTCGGTGATTGCCGTTCTTTTCGGAGTGCTGCTTGTTTTTCTTTCAAAAAAGCTTGCAGTACCCACCGACGAGCGTGTTGAAAAAATCCGCGAGGCTCTCCCCGGAGCCAACTGCGGCGGATGCGGATATGCTTCCTGTGACAGCTATGCTGCGGCTATCGTGTCTGACGGTGCGCCCGTTAATGCCTGCCGCGTCGGCGGAAAGGCAAGCTCGGATGTTATCGCATCTGTTATGGGTGTCAATGCAGGCGAGCAAAAGGAGCTTCGCGCATTTGTGCGCTGCAAGGGCTGTGCCGAGAGTCAAGAAAAGCTTCTTGACTATCGTGGAATAAAAAGCTGCAAGGCTGTTATGAGCTTTTACGGCGGCAGACCCAACTGCACCTATGGCTGTGTTGGTTATGGTGACTGTGTTTCCGCCTGCGCCTTTAATGCGATTTCCATAAAGGATGCTATTGCTATTGTTGATAATAGTAAATGCACAGGTTGTCTTGCCTGCGTTTCTGCCTGTCCAAAGAAAATCATTGACGCTATTGACGCGAACGGCGGATATGTCGTTGCTTGTCGCAACGAGGAGCAGGGCAAGTATACAAGAGTTAACTGTACACACGGCTGCATTGGTTGTAAAAAGTGCGAGAAGGTCTGCGAGGTTGGAGCAGTTACTGTTGACGGATTTCTTGCCCGAATTGACCGCAACAAATGTATTCTTTGCGGAAAGTGCGCCGAGGGCTGCCCTGTCAAATGCATTGAGCTTGTAAAATAAGGAGAACATATGATAACCACCGTTCTTTTTGATATCGATGACACCCTGATAGATTGGAAAAAATCGGCGGCGGTTTGCTTTGAGAGCCTTTTCGGGGAGTATGCTCTGCCTTTTGACCCAGAAAAAACTCCCACCGCTTTTTTTGAGGCGAGCGCGCCTCTATGGGCGGCGGTTGACCGCGGCGAAATGACGGGCGGCGAGCTTAGAAAGGTTCGCTGGAACCATGTTTTTGAAAGGCTCGGCATAGACAGACGCGACGGAGAGCTTTTTGAAAAAGAATTTCGCAGACATCTTGCCAAGTCTGCCGTTCCTATTGAGGGGGCAGAGGAGGTTTTAAAGTATCTGTTTGGAAAATATACTCTGGGTGTCGCAAGCAATGCCTATTTTGAGCAGCAAAACTCCCGTCTTGAACTGCTCGGTTATAAAAAGTATTTAAAACACATTTTCACATCGCAGGAAATAGGCTATGAAAAGCCAAATGAAAAATTCTTTGAGCATTGCTTAAAAGAGCTTGGACACCCTGCGCCACAGGATGTTCTGATGGTGGGGGATAATGCTCTTGCCGATATCGAGGGAGCAAACAAAGCGGGATTTAAAACCTGCTGGTTTAACAGAGAAGCAAAGCCCTGCGATGGGGTAAATGCAGATTACTGCATTGCCTCTCTTAAAGAACTTATTGACATTTTGTAGTCATATTTTTATAAGATAATTTAAAAAATCAGCTCTGACAGCGGGGCTGATTTTTTGCTTTTTGGGCGACAAAATTCCACCTGTTTCCGCTTTACTTTGCATCTTTAAATTGGTATTATATTATAAGAGACGTAATAAACATTATAAGTGTGCAAAAAAATATAAGAAAATAGGCAAAAAACTTAAAAATCTATGGTAAAATGTGAAAAATTATTGTATAATATATACAATAACGCGACAATTTTTTAAGAAGAAACTCAAAATGTGAAAAATCTTGCTTTGAGGAGGCAGAAAAAATGTTCTTTCGCAAAAAGGATTGTGTGGCAATGATACTTGCAGGCGGTCAGGGCAGCAGACTTATGGTGCTGACTGAAAACACCGCCAAGCCTGCTGTTCCCTTTGGAGGCAAATATAGGCTTATTGATTTTCCGCTCTCCAACTGTGTAAATTCTGGAATTGATACGGTCGGCATTTTAACACAGTACCAGCCCTTGCAGCTTAATGAGTACATAGGGAATGGTACTCCGTGGGGGCTTAACAGCACAAACGGCGGAATTCACGTTCTATCTCCCTATTCAAAAAGCGCAAGCTCGGAGTGGTATAAAGGAACTGCAAATGCTATTTTTCAGAACATTTCATTTATAGACAGATATAATCCCACCAATGTCCTTATTCTTTCGGGTGACCATATTTACAAAATGGACTACTCAAAAATGATGGCGCACCACAACAAGAAGAAGGCGGACTGCACCATTGCGGTTTTGGATGTTTCGCTTGAAGAGGCATCTCGTTTTGGAATTATGAACACCGACGAAGAGGGCAAGGTTATTGAGTTTGAGGAAAAACCTAAACAGCCCAAGAGCACCAAGGCATCTATGGGAATTTATATATTCCGCTGGGATGTTCTTAAAAAATATCTTATCTCTGATAACGAAGACCCAAATTCAAGCAACGATTTTGGCAAAAACATAATCCCCAGCCTTATCGAAGACAACTACAAGCTATATGCCTATTCCTTCGAAGGATATTGGAAGGATGTCGGAACTATTGAGAGCCTGTGGCGGTCCAATATGGATATTCTCGGTGATAACCCTGAGCTTGATATGAGGGATTCCCAAAATAAGATTTACGCGCGAAATTACGCTCACCCTTCAAGCTTTATAGCAAAAGAGGCAGAAATAGCTAATTCTTTTGTTGCCGAAGGCAGCACGGTTTACGGAAAGGTGCATAACTCAATCATTTCGACCGGCTGCACCATAGGTGAGGGGGTTGAAATTTACAACAGTTTTATTATGCCAAACACCGTTATCGAGAAAAGCTCGGTTATAAAGTATGCAATAATCGGTGAGGACACAGTAGTTCACGCCAATGCCAAAATCGGCGACAGTCCCGAGTTTTATGATAAGGGCAAATGGGGAATAGCGGTTGTCGGCAAGGACAGAGAGGTTCCCCAGAACGAGATACTTCTGCCCAAGCAAATTTACTAAGGAAGGGAGCGGCACATATTATGAAATCAATGGGAATTGTTTTTTCAAACATCTATGACAGCACCCTCGGTGAGCTTACAAATCACAGAACAGTTGCATCGCTGCCTTTTGGCGGCAGATACAGGCAGATTGACTTTATTCTTTCCAATATGTCCAATTCGGGCATATATAATATCGGACTTATCACAAAATACAACTACCGCTCGCTTATGGACCACTTAGGCTCGCTTAACGAGTGGGATTTAAACCGCAAAAATGAGGGGCTTGTTATTCTTCCCCCGTTTGCAAGTGGTAATACGGGTGTTTATAAGGGAAAACTCGAAGCGCTTTATTCGGCTTTTGAATTCATAAACAATCCCGCCTATGATTATGTTGTTATTTCCGATTCCACCGTTCTCTGCAACATAGATTTCAAGCTTGCAATAAATAAGCACATAGAGTCGGGTGCGGATATAACCGTTATTGCAAACAGGCAGCAGGAGGAGAACTCCAAAAAGCAGCCTCTTGTTATAAAGGCAAATATCAAATACAGAGCCACCGAGCTGCTTATTGACTCTAAGGCGACGGTCGGGGATTTTGTCGGAATGGGAATGTTTATTTTAAGCCGCGACCTGCTTGTAAAGGCGCTTGAGGAAACACACCAAAAGGGACTTGTGCATCTGGAGAGAGACTTCATTCAGCGCGCCTTTAATGAAAAGATTCTGAAGGTGTCGGTATTTAGGTTTGATGGTGTAGTTCTAAGAAACGACAGCATCAGCAGTTATTTTGCAAATAATATGGCGCTGCTTGACGGCAAGGTGAGAGCAGGCCTGTTTTTAAAGGAGCAGCCGATTTACACCAAGGTGCGCGATGAAATTCCCACCTATTATGGTGAGGGCAGTGAGGTAAACGATAGTCTGCTTGCCGATGGCTGTACCATCGAGGGCAAGGTAGAAAAAAGCATCCTCTTCAGAGGTGTTACCGTTTCTGAGGGGGCGGAAATTAAATCGAGCATCATTATGCAGGGCGCAAAAATAGGAAAAGGCGCCCGCCTTGAATGTGTGATACTGGACAAAAATGTAACCGTAAGTGACGGAGCGGTTTTAAAAGGAACTCCCGAGCACTCGGTCATCGTTAAAAAAGGAGAAACTGTATGAAAATAGTCTTCACCGCGAGTGAAGCGGCACCCTTTATTAAAACAGGAGGTCTCGGAGATGTCGCGCAGGCACTTCCTGAGGCCCTGAGTGAGCAAAAAGGAAATGAGGTTTTGCTTTTTATCCCCTACTACAAAAGGATAAAGGAAAACACAAATATTGAAACCGAATTTGTAAAAAGCTTTGCGGTAGACCTTTCCTGGCGACGCCAGCACGTCGGTATTTTTAAGCTTAAAAGCAAAAAGAGAAAATTAAAGGTCTATTTCATAGATAACGAATACTATTTTGGTCGCGACGGAGTGTATGGCTACCTTGACGACGGAGAGCGTTTTGCCTACTTCTCCAAGGCGGTTTTAGAGGCGCTTTGTCAGCTTAATGAAAAGCCAGATATCATTCACTGTAACGATTGGCAGACGGCTCTTATACCCATTATGCTTCACGCATTTTACGAAAATGAATTAGGAAAAGCAAAAACAGTTTTTACAATTCACAACATTGAGTATCAGGGCAAGGCGGACCCCTATTTTATAGGTGATGTTATCGGACTTTCTCACAAAAAGTACGGTAGCACCCTGATGTTTGATGGCTGTGTAAACTTTATGAAAAGTGCAATACTCTGCACCGATGCCCTAACCACAGTTTCCGAAACCTATGCTCAAGAGATAAAATTTCCCTATTATGCCCACGGGCTTGCAGGTATTATTTCCGAGCATCAGTTTAAGCTTTCGGGAATAGTCAACGGCATTAACACCGAGATTTTCAGCCCGAGCAGCGACAAGGCACTTAGTCAAAACTACACACAAAAAACAGTTCTTGAGGGCAAGGCGGCAAACAAAAGGGCGCTTCAAGAGAAGCTTTCACTTGCTTTGCGCGATGATGTCCCCCTTATAGCAATGGTCTCGCGCCTTGTTTCGCACAAGGGTGTTGACCTCGTATGCTCTGCTGTTGACGAGCTTATGAGGGGCGATGTGCAGCTTGTTATTGTAGGCACGGGCGATAGCGTTTATGAAAAGCGCCTTTTGGTGTGTGCAGAAAACAACCGTGACAAGTTTTCTCTGAATTTATGCTTTGACCCTGCGCTTGCATCTCAGGTTTATGCGGCATCGGATATTTATCTTATGCCCTCAAAGAGTGAGCCTTGCGGTCTTTCGCAGATAATTGCAATGCGCTACGGAAGTATCCCCGTCGTAAACGAAACGGGCGGACTTAAGGATACAGTTGCCGCATACAACCCCGAAACACATAAAGGAGTAGGATTTACCTTTCAGAGCTTTGAGCGCTCCGATATGTTGTCAGCAATCTACCGCGCGCTCGAAGTTTACAACTCGGACAAGTTGGGTTGGAAGAAGGTTATTGACAATGCTATGAGCCGCGAATCCTCATGGAAAAGCCCTGCAAAAAAATACATTGAGCTATACACAGGCTTATGTGAGAATAAATAAAGGAGTACTCCAATAAATGCACAAAAAACAAACCGAGCTTTTAAATAAATTAAACGAAACCTCTATCCGTCTTTTCAGTCTTTCCCTTTCTGAAACCACTGAAAAGCAGGCATACAAGGTTGTATGCACATATTTGCGCGAGCACCTTGCAAAAAAACGCAAGGACTACAAGGACTTAACGACACTGCAGCAGCGCAAAGAGGTTTATTATATGTCAATGGAGTTCCTTGTCGGAACTTCGCTTAGGAATAACCTTTACAACATCGGAATGCAAGAGGATTTCAGAGCTGTATTAAAAAATCAGGGCTTTGATATTGAGGCGCTTTACGACCTTGACCCCGATGCAGGACTTGGAAACGGCGGACTTGGCAGACTTGCCTCCTGTTATATGGATTCGCTTACAGGTCTTGAATATCCGGCAACAGGCTTTTCCATCCGCTATGAATTCGGAATTTTCAAGCAGAAGATTATTGATGGCTGGCAGATGGAGTTTCCTGATAACTGGCTTGAGCGGGGAGAGGTGTGGCTGCAGCCGCGTCAGGACGAAAGCTATGAGGTAAAATTCGGCGGCAGTGTAAACGAATGGTATGACAACGGAAAATTTAAAACAGCGCAGACGGGATACCAGAGCGTTTTAGCCGTGCCTTATGATATGTATATTTCAGGCTATGACAGCAAGGCTGTCAACAAGCTTGTTCTTTGGAGAGCGCAGGTGCCATCCTTTGATATGAATGCCTTTTCAAGAGGCGATTATGTTCGCTCGCTTGAGCAGAACACCATGGCTGAGGTAATCTCCAAGGTGCTTTACCCTGCCGACAATCATATTGAGGGCAAGAGACTGCGGCTTCAGCAGCAGTACCTCTTGGTTTCTGCTTCGCTTCAGAGTATACTCTCAAAGCATCTTAAAAAGTATGGCACGCTTGATAACCTCTCTGACAAGGTTGCCATTCATATAAACGATACCCATCCGGCTCTTTGTGTTCCTGAGCTTATGCGTCTTTTGATGGATGAGCACGACTATGGCTGGGACGAGGCTTTTGCAATTGCGCAGAAAACTCTTTCCTACACCAACCACACAGTTATGAGTGAGGCGCTTGAGCGCTGGAGCGAGTGGCTCTTTATCGAGCAGCTCCCCCGTATTTACAACATTGTAAAGGAAATAAACAGAAGACTTTTAGAGACCCTTCGCGCCGCCTACGGAGATGACGAGGCTAAGATAAACTATATGGCGGTTATCGGAGATGGCGAGGTGCGTATGGCAAACCTCTGCCTTGCTGTCTGCCATACAGTAAACGGAGTTTCAAAGCTTCACACCGACATTTTAAAGGACAGCATTTTCCGCGACTACTATAATCTCGATAACGACAGATTTATAAATGTCACAAACGGAATTGCATATCGCCGCTGGCTGTGTCAGGCAAACCCTGATTTAACCGAGTTTTTAAAAGAGCTTATCGGGGATAAGTTCTTAAAGGACGCCTCTCATCTTGAGGACCTTCTTAAGTATAAGGACGATAGGCAGGTTCTTCAGAGACTTTACAACATAAAGCTGCGCAACAAGCAAAAGCTTGCCGTATATATTGCTGAGAAAAACGGCATAAATGTAGACCCCAATTCGCTTTTTGATGTTCAGATAAAGCGTCTGCACGAATACAAGCGCCAACTTCTCAATGTGCTGCAGATACTTTATATGTATAACTTTATAAAGGCTCATCCCAATGTAGATGTACCGCCGCGCACCTTTATCTTTGGCGCAAAGGCATCTGCGGGCTATGACCTCGCAAAGCAGATAATCAGTCTTATAAATGCGGTGTCTGAGATTATAAATTCCGACCCTGCCGCCAAGGAAAAGATAAAGGTTGTGTTTATAGAGGACTACAAGGTTTCGCTTGCCGAAAAGATTATTCCCGCTGCCGAAATCTCAGAGCAGATTTCTATTGCGGGCAAAGAGGCATCGGGAACAGGCAATATGAAGCTTATGATAAACGGCGCAGTCACTCTTGGAACTCTTGATGGCGCAAATGTTGAGATTTTTAATGAGGTAGGCAAAGATAATATCTTCCTGTTTGGAATGAAGGTGGACGAGGTTCGGACGTTGTGGGAAAGAGGCTATAATCCCATAGACTTTGTAAATGCCGACCCTGCTCTGAAAGAGGTTATCTCGCAGCTCACCTCGGGAGCTTTAGGCAAGAGGTTTGACGGTGTTGCCGCATCGCTTGTCACAAGCCGATTTGGTGTTGCCGATCAGTATATGGCGCTTGCCGATTTCGGCGACTATGTCAGGGCGCAGAATGATGTTTCGAGAGCATATCAAGACCGCGAGAGGTTTATGAGAATGTCGCTTGTCAACATTGCAAAGGCGGGCATTTTCTCGGCAGACCGCTCGGTCAAAGAATACGCAGATAAGATTTGGAAGCTGTAAAATATGCGAATTTTATATGACAGCAAATCCCCCCGTCACAAAAAGCCTTTTGGTACACTGTGTGAGGGGGAGGAATGCACAGTTACAATTTATATCCCAAAGCACTGCAAAACCAACGCGGTTTTAATTGAGTTTTTTAAGGAAGACTCAAAGGTCTGCGAGTTTGAGCTGAGTTTTTTGGGTATGCGCGACGAGAACTATGAAAAATGGAGCGGGAGCTTTGCGCTTTCCGCTCCCGACCTTTATTTTTATCGGTTTTATTTAAAAACTGCTGAGAGTGATTTTCCGCTCTACAAGGAAGGCTTTTCCGATACTAACATATGGCAGGGAGATTTCTGGCAGCTTACCTGCATTCCAAAGGATTTTTCTGTCCCGAGTGAGCTTTCAGGCAGAGTTATGTATCAGATTTTTCCCGACCGATTTTTTAAAAAGGGAAATGTGGATGCAAGTGGCAAGCTTGAGCCTTACTACATTCACAAGTCTACAGACGAAATGCCTGATTTCAGAGGAGATGAGAATGGGGTAGTCAGAAACTGCGATTTCTTTGGTGGAAATCTTAGCGGAATAAAGGAGAAGCTACCCTATCTTAAAAGGCTGGGGGTGTCGGTAATTTACCTAAATCCCATTTTTAAAGCCTATTCAAATCACAGATATGACACCGCCGACTATAAAAAGATAGACGAGCTGCTCGGCACAGAAAAGGATTTTAAAAGCCTTTGCAAGAAAGCTCACAGACTTGGAATTAAAATAATTTTAGACGGCGTTTTTTCGCACACGGGCAGTAACAGCATCTATTTTGATGCTGAGAAAATTTTCGGAAACGGTGCGGCAAGCCACTCCGACTCACCATATCGTGAGTGGTTTGACTTTCAGCACTATCCCGACACCTACACTTCTTGGTGGGGCATAAAAACTCTGCCCTGCGTAAATGAAATGAATGAAAGCTATAGAGAGTACATTTACGGCGCGGAGGATAGCGTAATAGCGCATTGGTTGAGTGCAGGGGCAGATGGATTTCGCCTTGATGTTGCTGATGAGCTTCCCGATGAGTTTATTGGGGGGCTGCGTGCCCGACTCAAAGAAATTAAAAAAGATGCACTTCTCATTGGAGAGGTGTGGGAGGATGCCTCTAATAAAATAAGCTATGGGCAGCGTCGCCGCTATTTTTCAGGCGGCGAGCTTGACAGTGTTATGAATTATCCCTTCAGAAATGCGATACTAGATTTTGTAGTGGGAAAAGACGGCGGAGAAAATCTCTTAAAAACAGTGCTTACTATTTGCGAAAACTATCCGAGGCAGGTTGTAAATGTTCTTATGAACAGCCTTTCAACCCACGACACTCCAAGGGTAATTTCGTTGCTCGGCGCCGATAGAGTGCCCGAAAGCAAAGATGAACGCGCCCTGTTCAGACTTTCTAAGGAGCAGTATGCTATCTCTGAGCGCCGCCTTAAATGCGCTGCCTTTTTGCAGTTTACACTTCCCGGTATGCCCTGCATTTACTATGGCGATGAAATCGGCGCAGAGGGGTTAGAGGACCCCTTTTGCCGTGGCTTTTTTGATTGGGATAAGGAGAAAACTTCCACTCTACGCGCCTTTTTTGAAAGGCTCTCGGCTCTTCGCAACAAAAATGAGGCACTGCTCTTGGGAGAAACTGAGATAGAATGTGTAGAGAGCGGAGTTGTAAAGCTTTTGCGACGCGGGAGAAAGGATAGCATTACCGCTTATGTAAACTGCTCGCAGCAGAGCTTTGAAGTAGGCTGCTCAGACAAGCTGATTTTCAGTGAAAACACAAGCATAAAAGACGGGGAAATAATAATAGAGCCGTATGGTTTTGCGGCATTTAAAACAAAGTCTTAAAAAGGGGGTGAGCAGATGGAAAGGCAGTATTTGTGCATAGATTTTAAGTCCTTTTATGCCTCGGTTGAGTGTGTAGAGAGAGGGCTAGACCCTATGACTGCAAGCCTTGTAGTTGCAGACCCCGAGAGAAGCGACACCACCATCTGCCTTGCCGTTTCGCCTGCCCTTAAAAAGCTCGGTGTTAAAAACCGATGCCGAATTTATGAAATTCCAAAGCATCTTGAGTATATAAAGGCGCCGCCCCGAATGAAGCTGTATATTGAATACTCCGCCGAAATTTATGGGGTTTATCTCAAATATATTTCGAAAGATGATATCTATATCTATTCCATTGACGAGGCTTTTCTGGATGTTACCGATTATCTGTCTATGTACCGCCTCACTGCGCGTGAGCTTGGCGAGCGAATAAGACAAGATATTCTGAGAACGACCAAAATCCCGTCGGCATTTGGTGTCGGCACAAACCTTTATCTTGCCAAGATTGCGCTCGACATAACTGCCAAGCACAGCAGCGAGTTTGTCGGCGAGCTTGATGAGGAAAAGTATAGGCGAGAGCTGTGGGACCACCGCCCATTAACTGATTTCTGGCGCATTGGCGCAGGAACAGCCAAAAGGCTGGAAGAACGCGGCATTTACACAATGCGCGACATAACCCGCGCAGCACCAAAGACTCTCGAAAAGCTTTTGGGAGTTGACTATGAAATTCTTTTAGACCACGCCTATGGCAGAGAGCCTGTCACAATAGCCGATATAAAAGCTTACAAGGCGCAGAGCCACAGTCTTAGCTCGGGGCAGGTGCTCGCGCGTGATTATAATTTCAAAGAGGCTCTTACCATAGTAAAGGAAATGGCGGACAACCTCTGCTTAGAGCTTTTCGATGAAGGGCTTGTAACGAAATCCATTACATTGAGCGTAGTGTATTCGGGGGTGGAGCGCAGGCAGTCGCGAGGCAGCCTGCGGCTTGAGGACTACACGAGTTCAGCGCAGATACTTATCTCCTCTGCGTCAAAGCTTTTCAGTCGGGTTATGGAGAAAAATGCGGTTATCCGAAAGATAACGCTTGTCTTTAACGATGTTATTGAGGAAGGCTTTGCTCAGTATAACCTATTTAGCAGTCAGCCGATGCGGGAAAAAGAGCGCAGACAGATGCAGGCTGTGAGCAGCATAAAAAAGCGCTTTGGTAAAAATGCGATTTTAAGGGGTCTAGATCTTAAAAAAGAGGCTACCGCGAGGGAGAGAAACCGCCAGATAGGCGGTCACAAAAGCGGCGGCGACAGTTTTGAGAAAAAGGGGGATAATGATGAAAATAAGTGAGAGAGCCAAGATTTTTTCATCGTTTTCTCCCCTTAAAGGCTTTTATGAGGAAATAGTAAAAAGGGAAAAGGTTACTGTTCCCAAAGCCGAGCTTGCCGATGACAGAATTGAGGAAATTGACCTTGTTTTGCACCAAATAAAGGTCGGGGATATGGTGAGCGCGGTGCATTACAGCGGCGGCGAGTATATAAAAACACTCGGTTGCGTAAGCCGCTTTGAGCCCGAGGAAAAGGCACTTTTTATTGCTAAAACCCAAATAAAATTTGAAGATATTTATGACCTTTCACACGCTGACTGAGGGGCGGGGCTTTGCCTTGCCGCTCGGTCACTTTTTTTATCCGTTCTATTGATTTGAGGGGAGATTTTGGTATAATAATACTAAGAGAGGATGACATAAAATGGATATAAAGGAAGTTTTAAATAAAGTTGACCATACTCTGCTTTCGCAGTCGGCTACCCTTGACGAAATAAAGGGACTTTGCGACGATGCGAGGCATTATAAAACCGCCTCTGTCTGCATTGCGCCCTCATTTGTGAAAGAGGCAAAGGCATATGTAGGTGATAGCCTTAAAATCTGCACAGTTATAGGTTTCCCTAACGGATATAATACAACGGCTGCAAAGTGCTTTGAGGCGCGCGAGGCAACACAAAACGGCGCCGACGAAATTGATATGGTTATCAATATCGGCTTTGTAAAGGATAAGAAATTTAATGATGTTCTTAGCGAGATAAAGGCTGTAAAAGAGGCGTGCGGAGATAAGCTGCTCAAGGTTATTATTGAAACCTGCCTGCTCTCTGAGGAAGAGAAAATAAAGATGTGCAAAATAGTGTCAGAGTCGGGTGCCGATTTTATAAAAACCTCAACCGGCTTTTCTGATGCGGGCGCAACCTTTGAGGATATTGAGCTTTTTAAAAAGCACTGTGCGCCCCATCTTAAAATCAAAGCGGCGGGCGGAATTTCTTCTATTGAAGATGCGGAGAAATTTATAGAGCTTGGTGCAGGCAGACTTGGCACAAGCAGAATTGTTAAAATACTAAAACAAAAGGAGAATGAAAATGGCAAAGTTTTATCCGACTCCTCATATTAACGCAAAGCCCGAGGACTTTGCAAAAACCGTTCTTATGCCGGGGGACCCCCTGCGCTCCAAATTTATTGCCGAAAACTTTTTAGAGGGCGCAGAGCTTGTAAACAATGTAAGGGGTATTGCAGGATATACGGGCACCTACAAGGGCGAGAGGGTTTCTGTTATGGCAAGCGGAATGGGTATGCCCTCTATGGCAATATATTCCTATGAGCTTTTTAAATTTTTCGAGGTACAAAACATTATCCGCATTGGTTCGGCGGGTGCTATAAATCCCGACATTCGCGTGCGTGACATAGTTGTGGGAATGGGCGCCTGCACCAACTCAAACCTTGCTCAGCAGTACAGACTGCCGGGAACATTTGCTCCCATCTGCAGCTACAAGTTGCTCCGAGCCTGCGCACAAACGGCAGACGAGATGGGGTTTAATCTGCACATCGGCAACCTCTATTCGTCGGATACCTTTTATAATGATGAGGAAGGACTTTCTGAGGCTGAACGCTCAGCCGCACTTTACGGCAAGATGGGAGTAATGGCGGTTGAAATGGAAGCGGCGGCGCTTTATATGAATGCGGCGCGTCTTAACAAAAATGCACTTGCCATCTGCACCATCTCCGACCATATTTTAACAGGTGAGGCAACAAGCGCCGAGGAAAGACAAACTTCCTTTACAGAAATGATGGAGCTTGCTTTAAATACTGCTATAAAGCTTTAATGAAAGGTTTTATATATGAAAAGAGTTTTTCTTTTTGTTCTCGATTCCTTAGGAATAGGCGCTATGCCAGATGCAGAGCGCTTTGGAGATAGTAGTGATTGTAATACTTTAAAACGCATATCGCAGTCGAAAAATTTCAGCGTAGAAAATCTCTGCGCACTGGGGCTTGGAAATATTGAGGGTCTTGACTTTATAGAGCCGCAAGAAGATGCAATCGCTGCAACCTATAAAATGGCAGAAGCCTCAAACGGCAAGGACACCACTCTCGGCCACTGGGAGATAGCAGGCATAATTTCGGAAAAACCTATGCCCACCTATCCCGATGGATTTCCCGAGGAAATAATAAAAGCCTTTTCGGAGATTACGGGCAGAAAGGTTCTTTGCAATAAGCCATATTCGGGAACCGAGGTTATAAAAGATTTTGGAAGAGAGCACATAGAGAGCGGCAGCCTTATAGTTTACACCTCGGCGGACAGCGTTTTTCAGATAGCGGCGCACGAGGATGTCGTGCCGATAGAAAAGCTTTATCAGTACTGCCGCGCTGCCCGAGAGCTTTTAAAGGGTGAGCACGCGGTGGGCAGGGTTATTGCCCGTCCGTTTGAGTTGCAGTACCCAAATTTTGAGCGCACTGCAAACCGCCGCGATTTTTCCCTCACTCCGCCAAAGGACACCTTGCTCGATGCTGTAAAGGCTGCGGGCAAAGAGGTTATTGCGATAGGGAAAATCTCGGATATATTTGCGGGCAAGGGGGTTACTACCTCTATTCACACCCACTCTAACGATGAGGGTATGCAGGAGGCGCTGAGAGCCGCCAAAACAGATTTTGAGGGACTTTGCTTTGTGAACCTTGTTGATTTCGATTCAAAGTACGGACATAGGCAGGATATAGATGGGTATGCAAAGGCACTGTCTGATTTTGACAGATGGCTGCCCTCATTTTTAGATAGCATGCGTGAGGGTGACCTGCTTATGATAACCGCAGACCACGGCTGCGACCCAGGCGACAGCAGCACCGACCACACAAGAGAATACACCCCTCTCTTAATGCTCGGAAAGGGTATAGAGGGCGGCTTTAAAAAAGAATGTAAAACCTTTGCGGATATCGGCGCCAGCGCGGCAAGGTGGCTGTCGGTCGAGTTTAAAGGAGATGGAGAAAGCCTTATTTAAGGGGGAAATGATATGACGGATTACAAGGAGCTTTGCGCGCTTGCGATAGCATCTATGGAGCGCTCATACAGTCCATATTCGCATTTTGCTGTCGGAGCGGCTTTGCTTGCTTCGTCGGGCAGAGTGTATCTTGGCTGCAACATAGAAAATGCGGCATACTCAGAGTGCATTTGCGCCGAACGCACCGCCTTTGCAAAGGCGATAAGCGAGGGAGAAAGGGATTTTGTCGCCCTTGCGATAGTCGGAGGCAAAAACGGAAAGGTCGAGGGCACCTGCACCCCTTGCGGAGCTTGCAGACAGGTTATGAGCGAGTTTTGCCCGCCCGATTTCCCCATTCTGCTCGTAAAAGGCGAAGAAGACTTTGAAAAAATCAGCTTGGGAGAGTTGCTGCCGCACGCTTTTAATAAAGGCAGTCTTAAATAGGAGTTTTTCTTATGAGAATGTATGACATTATAGTGAAAAAGCGCGATGGCGGGGAGCTAAGTCCTGAGGAAATAGCCTTTTTTGTTAAAGGCTACACCGAGGG
>JAZOOR010000051.1:0-1789 GCA_045655125.1 Oscillospiraceae bacterium | reverse complement strand
ACTGCCATCTTGTGCGTTTGCGTAGATATAGGTAGTACCCGCAGACTTACCGCACACACATCCTGTATACGGGTCAACGTCGGCAATATTACAGTTCTCACTGCTCCATCTTATTCGCTTGTCCTGTGTATTGTAAGGATGCACCTCGGCATTAAGTTGAGTAGAGCTTCCTCATCCATAAAATCTTTTGTAATAAAACTTTTTCTCAAATATAAATACATTTTTTCGATTGCTTTTTTATGTGTTGTATGATATAATGAAAATGGCATTAAAAAAGGGGGATATATAGATGAAAAAAATTATATTAGCTTTACTTTGTTGTATGTTGCTTGTCGCAATGTTTTCGTGTAATAAAAATAACGATGTTACTTTAAAAACATCAAATGATCCCAAAATTTTTGAATCAACAGACAAACAAGAGTTAGAAAACACAGAAAACAATACTTTTGATATAAATAATAAAGAATCTACAAAGTCAGAAACTAACGCAGAGGGACCAGAAAACACGGAACTTATTCAATCAGAAAAACACTTTCAAATATATAAATACAAGGACGCTGTTAATAAGCATTTTTACCGTATTTTGGATGCTAATGGAAATACCGTAATTTCCGAAACCACAACAAGACCTCTTTCAATCAGTATTAGCGAGTATGGTATTGTTGACATAAGAGTTAGTTTCGGAACCGGTGTGTGTCAACATCAGTATTATAATATTGGCAAAAATATTTTATCGGAGCCTTTTGAAGACGTCTTTAGTACTTCTGGTGAACTGATTGTGTATATGAATGTTCCAAAAGAGAATGCTATGGAAAATAGAACACTTGTAATACAAAATATATTTGAAAAAGAAGTGTTGTTCGTTGAATATCAATTGGATTTTTCCAAATATTTAATACCTATCGAAAAAATCGAATTTTTAACAGATTCAAAATCTCTGAAAATCACATACTACAAGGGTTATGAGGAAGAATTGACCACTGATATCCTTAATTATTAATTAAAATTACCGCATAGGAATGGAAATTTTCCATTCCTATGCGTTTTACTTTTTTTAATATAATATATCTTGTGGAATATGGTTTATAGCACCGTTATTTATAAAACCAAAATCTTTCAGTTCCAGAAACCTCTATTAATGTATAATCATAGTGATATTTCCAATCTTCCGGTCTTGAGAAACTATGGAAATATAAAGCTCCACCCGTTATATCAGACTCTTGTGCTCTATAAATAGGTTTAATTACTTCCATGCATTCATCCATTGAAGCTTTTTTAATTGTATTGTTACAAGTGCCACTGTTATAATAATTTATTGCTTCGTTATACATAGCATTACCGTATCCTTCAAATTGATATGGCGCACTAACAACAGCTACAATATCAGTCCATGCACTTCTAGTTCCAATCCTGTTATTCATAACATGGGCGACCGCCTGTTTTGTACGATAATTTTGTCCGCCTGCTTCTGCATATACGGTAGCGGCAAAAATTTTTTCTTTTTGTGTTATTGTAGAAATATCTGTACTTTCATCTTCATTATTTCCGCCATTATCTTCACTTTCCTCAACCAACGGCACAAATTCGGTATAGATGTCAAAGTTAGGTTTATCTGTCGTAATAGATAGTTCCGCAACCACATATGCAGCTGCGCCTTTGTACGAAATCTTATGCCAGATATACGTTCCGTCGTTATAACAGTTCGCTTCAAGCAAAACAACCACGTCTCCATTAGATATCGTACCGAGTTTTTCCGAATTTGAGCTGTGCGAGGAGCGCACAGTGAGCG
>JAZOOR010000050.1:0-31049 GCA_045655125.1 Oscillospiraceae bacterium | reverse complement strand
TCTTTACAGCTGTCTTTCGCAGGTTACAGCGCACAAAAGGGTATCATTCGGGACAGACGCTGAAAACTCTATGAGCAGCATATTTTTAAAGCTCAAAGGGAAAAGCGGTCTTGTCCGCCTCTCTGGTAGCGGAAACTGTTTCGAAAAACAAAATTCAAGCCTGCTTTCCCCTTTTTTTGTTTGCTATTATGATGTTACAGACGGAAATAAATTTTCGGAGCTTATAAATTCCTTTGCTATTTAACTTCTAAGATTTAATATCTAATCGTCATATCTCCTGCATCTGCAAATATATGCTATAAGCCAGATAACAAGCAGTACAAATAAAATAACTGCAAGAATAATAAAGGCAGCAAGGTTAGCAAGGACGGCTCCTGATATTGCCGCGCCGACAAGCAGACCTATGGCTACGCTCAGTAGTGCGATAAGGATAGCGGGAATTAAAAAGAGGCAGAAGCCTCTGCATCTTGAAATGCCGTTATAGTTATTACACGTCATACTACATCTTCCTTTTTAAAAGATTGGGAAAGGATTTCCCACTGTTATTTTATTCTATCCTGATTTTTGTTGTGACTATTTCTCTTTTCCTTTTTCTCTTTTATATAATCCCCTTAGCAAAAGAAAACCGCGCCACGTGGCGCGGTTTTCTTTTTTATCAAAGCTTATCACAAAGCTCCAAAACAAGTTTTTCGGTTTTTTCCCAGCCAAGACAGGGGTCGGTTATGGATTTGCCGTAAATATGTTCTCCGATACACTGTGAGCCGTCTTCAATGTAGCTTTCTATCATAAGTCCCTTAACAAGCTTTTTAATATCATCATTGTGATTGCGGCTGTAAACAACCTCGCTTGCAATTCTTATCTGCTCAAGGTATTTTTTGCCCGAATTTGCGTGGTTGGTATCAATTATCGCCGAGGGATTTACAAGCCCTGATTTTTCATAAAGCTCAGAGAGCTTTATGAGGTCCTCATAGTGATAATTGGAAACACTTTTTCCCGCAAAGTCGATATATCCGCGAAGAATAGCGTGAGCGCAAGGGTTACCCGAGCTTTCAACCTCCCAACCGCGATACAGAAAGGTGTGGCTGTGCTGCGCGGCGGTAATTGCATTCATCATAATCGAAAGGTCGCCACTTGTGGGATTTTTCATTCCGACGGGTATATCAAGTCCGCTTGAAGTCAGGCGGTGCTGCTGATTTTCAACCGAGCGGGCGCCCACCGCAACATACGAAAGCAGGTCGGAAAGATAACGATAATTTTCGGGATAAAGCATTTCATCAGCACAGGAAAAGCCGTAATCACGCAGCGCCGCAACGTGAACATCGCGAATGGCGAGAATACCTTTTAGCATATCGGGCTTTTCATCGGGATTTGGCTGATGCAGCATACCCTTATATCCGTCACCCGTGGTGCGTGGCTTGTTTGTGTAAATTCGGGGGATAATGATGATTTTATCCTCCACCTTATCAGCAAGGCGGCGCAGGCGGGAAATATAATCTAAAACAGACTCAAAGTTATCAGCCGAGCAGGGACCTATAATAAGCAGAAACTTATCGCTTTTGCCCTCAAAAACGGCACGGATTTCATCATCTCTCTGCTTTTTTATTTCTGCCATACTATCGGTAATGGGGTACTGCTCTTTTATATCCTTAGGGATTGGGAGTTTTCTGTGAAATTGCATATTCATTGGGGGTAAACCTTCTTTTTATCGAAATTGCGGCGGCGCTCGGAAGAAATTCTCATCATACTGCGCATTTCCTCGCGGTCGCCGTTTTTTATGCAGTTATAAAGCCTTTCAAATGTATCCTTGTAGCTGTCCATCTGCGAAAGGAGGGTTTCGCGGTTTGATAAAAACAACTCGCTCCACATCTCATCATTAATATTTGCAATTCTTGTAAGGTCGCGGAAGGAGTCACCTGTGTATCTTTCAAGATTGGGGTCGTCAGAGGCACACATAAGCGCAACCGCAATACAGTGGGTAAGCTGTGAAAGGAACGCTATCATCTCATCGTGTCGCTCGGGCGGGAGCACCGAAACATCCTTAAATCCAAGCTCTTCGCCAAGACTTTTGCAAAGCTCGATGGCTGAAAAGCTGTTTTTATCGGTGGGAACAACTATATAGTTTGCGCCCTTGAATATACTGTCATCGCTGTTCTTTACTCCGAAAACCTCTCTGCCTGCCATAGGGTGAGCCGCTATAAACTCAACCCCTTCGGGAAGCAGGCTCTGAACATCATAAACAACACAACCCTTAACACCCGTTACATCGGTGACAATGGTGCCTTTCCTAATAAGGTGTCCGTTCTCTTTAACCCACTGTACAAACGTGTAGGGATAGAGGGCAAATATTATTATATCGGCAGATGCAATAAGCTCTGCATCTATCTGTGTAGTTCCGTCACAAATAATATCGTTTTTAACAGCGTATTCAATAGACTCTTTATCTAAGGTTATGGCAGAAACGTGATAGCCTTTTTTTCGAAGTGCCATACCGTAGCTGCCGCCGAGAAGTCCCAAGCCTATTATTAAAATCCTTTTTGAAGAATCAATCTTCATAAATTTTCATCTCTATTCCTATTTTTTTTATAACCTCAAAAAAGTCAGGGTAGCTTTTGGCTACTGCCTCTGCTCCCTCAAGGCTTCCGCCCGTTTTGGAAAGCAGCAGCGAGAGTGCCATAACAATTCTATGGTCATTGTGCGAGCAAAGTGTCTCTTTGGGCGCACTAATTTCTCCGTCCATTATCTTAACCGAATTTTCCTCTGCCAAAACCTCAATACCGAATTTCTTAAGCTCGGCTTTCATAGCCTCGGCGCGATCGCTTTCCTTGATTTTAAGTCTTTTGGTGCCGCTAAATTCTGCGCCTCCCAAATGCGCGGCAAGCGCAAAGCAGACGGGAGCTAAATCGGGACAATCGGAGAGGTCAAAGCTTTTTTTGCCATTTAAAAGACCACTATAAATCTCGCGGTAAACTCGATCGCCTTGTAGGCTCTCTGAATTTAGTCCCTCTAATCTAACTTCGCCGCCAAGGAGATTAAAACCATCCAAAAATGCGGCATTTGAATAGTCACCCTCGACTATGTACTCGCGGCTTTGGTATTTCTGGTTACCTTTTATATAAAATGTATTTTTTTCTCTTTTTATTTTAATTCCAAACTGTAGAAGTGCGCTTACTGTAAGGTCTATATAAGATGCGCTTTCAAATTTACCCGTTACCTCGATGCTGCTGTCGCCGTCCAAAAGAGGCAGAGCAAACAAAAGTCCCGAAACAAACTGGCTTGAAACATCTCCGCGCACTCTATAAGAGCCCGCTTTAAGCTTTCCGCAAACGGTTACACTATTCTCTGTTTTCTCAAAAGAGATGCCGTTTTTTTGGCAAATCTCCTCGTAGACATCAAGAGGCCTTTCAAAAAGCCTTTCGCTTCCCGTCAGGGTTATTTTTCTGCCCGACAGCATACAAAGCGGAATTAAAAACCTCAGTGTGCTGCCGCTTTCATTACAAAAAACAACCTTGTCTTCATTTACAGAAAATGGGTCAAATGAGCCGATTTCTATACCATCATCAAGGTTTTTTGCCTTAGCTCCAAGAGCCTCTAGGACATCTAAAGTAGCGGTTATATCCTTTGAGAAAGCAATATTTTTTATTTCACTTTTCTCAGAGAGCGCACCGCAGATAAGCGCTCTGTGGGCAATACTTTTAGAGGGCGGTGCTACGGCTATGCCCTGTGCCTTTGAGGGAAAAAATATGACCTTCATATTATTTTTCTCCGTTCTGCTCTGATAGAAAATCCATTGCCTCAAGGTATCCGTCAAAGCCGTGACCTGTTATGGTTTTCTTGCAATATTCTCTTATGAAGCTAATTTGTCTGAAATCCTCTCTTTTTGAAACATCCGAGATATGAACCTCAACGCAGTCAATCCCTACGGCCTTGAGGGCATCCAGAAGTGCCACACTTGTGTGGGTGTAGGCAGCGGGATTTATAACAATTCCGTCTGCCTTTCCATAGGCGCTCTGAATTTTATCAACAAGGTCTCCCTCGTGGTTTGACTGATAAATTTCGACCTCAATCCCCTTTTCCTCAGCGTGCTTTTCTATAAGGTCGCAGAGGTCCTTATAAGTTTGCGCGCCGTAAATTTTAGGCTCGCGGATACCGAGCATATTAAGGTTAGGACCGTTAATCACAAGTAGCTTCATTTTGAAAATCCTCTTTTATTATTTTTGCTATGTCTTTAGCTGAGCCATCGGCTTTTATATGCTTATCACAGCTTTTAAGGTAAATATCATAGCGCTCGCTGTAGCGTTTTTTAAGGTCCTCTCGATTTGAGGAAAGCGGGCGGTCGCTTGTAGCGGCTATCTCTGAAAGCGGGCGGTCTATAAAATAAATTCTGCCGTTTTCGGAAAGTAGTTCTATGTTTCGGCGGTTTAAAATAGCGCCGCCGCCCGTTGCAATAACAGAGTGCTGCTTTTTTGAAATCTCGGCTATAACAGCGCCCTCTAGCTCTCTAAAACCGCTCTCGCCCTTCTCTTTAAAAATTTCGGGAATGGTTTTGCCCGTTTTTTTGACTATCTCATCGTCACTGTCTACAAACTGCATACCGAGCTCTTTTGCAAGCATTTTAGCGACGGTGCTCTTTCCAGAGCCTGGCATACCGACAAGCACGATATTCTGTTTTTCTAAAACAAGGCTTCTATAAACCTGTTCTATTTTCTCTTGGGGTACACTTTGTCCTGTGAACTTTTCGGCGGCATATGCTGCCTGAGCCACAAGCATATAAAGACCACCGATTGCAGAAATTCCTTTTCTTCTCGCATCGCAAACGAGTTTTGAGCGAAGCGGATTGTAAATGGCATCAACGACACCCGAAAGGTTTGGAAAAAAATTTATGTCTACGGCACTCTCTGCTATATTAGGGTACATTCCAACAGGTGTTGTATTAATTATAATATCAGCATCAGAGTGCTCTTTTACCGCGGTTTCATAGGTTATGTATCCATCACTCTCAGAACGGGAAACCACATAAATTTCCTTTGCCCCAAGGTGAAGGCTCACAGCATACGCCGTTTTAGAGGTGCCGCCGCTTCCTAAAATGAGAACCTTTTTATTTTTTATACAAATCCCGTTTCTTTCAATTAAAGAGGTGAGTGCAGAAAAATCAGTATTATAGCCATAGAGCTTTCCATCGCGGTTTACTATAGTGTTGACCGCGCCGATTTTCTTTGCAGTTTCACTTATCTCATAAAGATAAGGAATAACATCAACCTTATACGGAATGGTTACATTTATTGCGCGAAAATCACGCTTTGTCATAAACTCTTGGAGCTTATCCCTTGCAACCTCACAAAGCTCATATTCGTAATCAAAAAGTCTGTTATGAATCTCCTTTGAAAAGCTGTGGCCTAGCTTTTCACCGATACAGCCGTAAATCATTTTTCACCCAACCAATCTGTCCCAAAGCGGCCTGCTAAAAGGTCGGAGAGCGCTATCGCCGCCATCGCATCTGCAACTATTCTTGCTCTGTGAACGATACATGGGTCGTGCCTACCGCCTGCTGACAGGGTAGTGTTCTCTTTTTTAGCAAAGTTAATGGTATTCTGCTCTTTTGAAATGGTAGGGGTGGGCCGCAGCGCGCATCTGAAAACAAGAGGCATACCGTTTGTAATGCCGCCATTTATGCCGCCGCTATTGTTAGTAGTGGTTTTAACTTCCCCATCCTCATAATAAAACCCATCGTTTGCCTGAGAGCCTTTCATTTCAGAAATAGCAAAGCCTGCGCCAAACTCTACTCCCTTAACTCCCGGAATTGAGAAAAGCGCGTGGGAAATCGTGCTCTCAACACTATCGAAAAACGGCTCGCCGAGACCTGCAGGAAGACCGATTACAGCAGTTTCAAGAACACCGCCGACACTATCGCCCTCTGCCTTTGCAGCCTCTATTTTTTTCTGCATACTAATAGCTGCATTTTCATCTAAAACAGCAAACTGCGCCTTTGATAGTGCCTTTATATCGTCTTCAATGACATTAAAATCTCTATCTGAAATTCCTGCACATTTTTTAATATGTGTGCCTATAAAAATACCTTTTTTAGAAAGGGCAGACATCAAAATTGAACCCGCGGCGCAAACTGCCGCAGTTATTCTACCGCTGAAATGTCCTCCGCCCCGTGCATCCTGAAATCCGTGGTACTTGCACTCTGCCGCATAATCTGCGTGTGAGGGGCGGGCAATATTTTTCATATCTCCATAGTCCCCTGAGCGCGTATCTGAGTTGGGAATGGTGATACATATAGGAGTTCCTGTGGTTTTGCCCTCAAAAACTCCGCTTAAAATGGAAAACTCATCCATTTCATGTCTTGCAGTTGAAATACTGCCGACAGGTCGGCGCAGGGAAAGAACAGCGCGGATATAATCCTCGTCTACCTCTATTCCTGGAGCAATACCGTCAATAAGTGCTCCGATAGCCTTGCCGTGACTTTCACCGAAAATGCTTACCGAGATATTATTTCCAAATGTGTTTTTCATTTTGCTGTCACCTGCCTTATTCTCTCTTCAAGCTCTATAAAGGGTATTTTTTTAAGTTCAAAACTGCCAATCCTATGCACTAAAACGACTGTAATATCGTCGCCCGCCGCTTTTTTATCGTGGCGGCAAGCCTCAATAAGTGTCTCGGTGTCTGCGGAAAACTCGGTGGGCAGATTTAGCTTCTTTAAAACGGGCAAAAGTCTACCTTTAACCTCGCTGCTGCTCATGGCAAGCATTCCGAGTCCGACACATTCTCCGTGATAAAGCCCCTGCATCTCATTGGCGCTCTCTATCGCATGTGCAAGGGTGTGACCGAAATTTAAAATCTTGCGAAGTCCTGTTTCCCTCTCGTCTTCTTCTACAACCTGTTTTTTTATTCTGAGTGAGCGTTCAATAATTGTATCTATATTTTCTATTGCATCCTTTTTTTCAAAAATCTCAAAAAGCTCACTATCACTTGTCACCGCCATTTTTAATGCCTCAGAAAGTCCATTGGAAATCTGGCGGGGCGGGAGCGTTTCGAGTGTGTCGGCATCAATTATTACCCTTTTTGGCGGATAAAAGGCACCGACTATATTTTTAATTCCCATAAAGTCAATGGCGGTTTTGCCGCCTATTGAAGAGTCCACCTGAGAAAGAACTGTTGTGGGTATATTATAAAAATCAATTCCTCGCATAAAAATGCTGGCGGCAAACCCTGCAAGGTCACCCACCACTCCGCCACCGACCGCCACAACACAGTCGGTGCGGGTAAAGGAGCCATTCACAAGAGTCTCGAGCAGAATCCTAAGTGTATCCATCTGCTTTGAGGCTTCTCCCTCTTTTATAGTAACAATACTCGGGAACTTTGAGGCGGCGGCAACTGTTTTTGCGTACTCCTCTGGAACACCGCTATCGGTTACGATAAGGGTGCGTCTGTTTAGATTCAAGTATTCTCCTGCCTTTAAAAGTGCGCCTCGCTCTAAAATAATATCATATGACCCCTGAGTAGTTTTAACGGGAATTACCATACAAAAAATCCTTCTTCCTTAAATTCGGACCTCTTTCTCAAAGCTGCCAACAACTTTCAGGTTACTGCAGCAGCCTTTAAGGTCCTTTAGCATTTCTCTGCCCTCGGGGCTGTTTATATTGCCCTCGCCCTCGACATAGAAATAGTAATCCCATACAAGCTCTTTTGTGGGACGGCTTTTTAGTGCCAAAAGGTTAAAGCCATGCTCTCCGATAACCGAAATGGCGCGGCCCAGTGAGCCTGCGGCATTTTTAACGGTAAAAAGCATTATAAAACGCGCATCATTAGGGCTTTCCTTTTTCTGCGCCCTTGAAAAAACGGCAAAGCGTGTAGTGTTGGTGCTGCTTTCATTTATGTGAGAGGCAAGCTCTTTAAGACCGAATTTTTCTGCCGCCTCGCTTGAGCCTATGGCGGCTATGTCGTGTCTTGCCATTTCGGCAACCTGCTTTGCGGCAACCGCAGTGTTTACAGCCTCCTGCGTTTCAAAGCCGTGCTTTTCTATATATGAGGCGCACTGTCCGAGCGCCTGAGGGTGACTGATGACGGTTTTTATCTCGTCAAGAGTAGTGCCCTTAACTGCCAGAAGGTTCTGAACTATTTCAGCCTCATAAATTCCGTTTACATACAAAGGGCCGAAGAATGCTAAGTCTAAAACCTTGCTGACATCGCCGTTAAAGCTGTTTTCAATAGGCAAAAGCGCGCAGTCACACTCGCCCGAAACAACAGCATCATACGCTACCTTAAAATCACTATGGGCAACTGCCTTGGCATCGGGGAAAATGCGCTCAGCAACGATATTTGCAAAAGCACCCTCCACTCCGCTGTAGGCAACCCTCATTCCGTCTAAAAGGCGGTGCTGAAACTGTTTTGAAAGCTCGATATTGTTGCGAAGAAAATTTACATAATATGAGCGGTAATCCTCGTCCTCTATGTACTGCGAATTGCGAGCAACAATTTCCTCCTCGCGCGCTAAATCCTCAACAGGCAGACCGTGCAGCCTCTTATATTCGGCGACAAAACGTGCGGCATCCATTCTCTTTTTAAAAAGCTCTGCCATAGCCTTGTCAGTTTCATTTATAATCTGCCTTGCCTCTTTTAAGTCAGCCATTATTTTACTCCTTATTTATATTCCTCATAAAGCTTTTTAAAGGCGGGAAGTGAGCGCTCAATCTGCTCATAGCCTACGCAGTAGGCTATTCTTACATATCCCTCTACACCGAAATCGTCGCTCGGGACAAGCAGTAGCTCATATTTCTTGGCTCTCTCGCAAAATGCATTTGCATCAGGCTCAAGTGACTTTACAAAGAGATAAAATGCACCGTCGGGACGAGTAGCGCTATATCCCATTTCACAAAGAGAGTTGTATAAAAGAGTTCTGTTTTTGTCATATGCCGAAATGTCGGGGGCGGCACCGTCGCAAGCGGCGGCGGTGTACTGCAGGAGACTCGGGGCGCATACGTATCCCATACTTCTGCCCGCTCCGCAAACTGCTGCAAAGACATCCCCCGCATTCTCAATCTTAGGAGAAACAGATATGTAGCCAATTCTCTCACCGGGGAGCGAAAGAGATTTACTATAGGAATAGCATACTACTGTGTTATCGTAGTAATTGGGGATATAAGGTACAACTGCACCGTTATATACAAGCTCGCGGTAAGGCTCGTCTGCAATAATGGTAATGGCTCTGCCATACTCCTCTTGCTTTTCACTGAGTATACGAGCTAAGGTTTTAATGCTATCTTCGCTAAGTACCGCGCCTGTGGGATTATTAGGGGAGTTTACGATTATGGCGCGTGTGTGTTTGTTTACTGCCTCTGAGAGTGCCTTTTCGTCTATCTCAAACTGCTCGCCCACGCCTTTAACTACCCTTGTTTTTGCTCCCGCGTTTGCGGCAAAAACCTGATACTCGGGGAAAAAGGGAGCCAAAAGGATAACCTCGTCACCTTCCTCAATGATAGCTTTAAGGGTTATGGTGAGAGAAGCGGCAGCTCCACAGGTCATATAAATAAGATTAGTCTGAGCCTCAAAGCCAAAACGCTCGTTTATATTATTAGCAATAGTTTTTCTGACCTTTAAGTCACCTGGTGCGGAGGTGTAGCCGTGCAGAGCAACGGGGTCTTTTTCAGCCATTTGGCGCTTCATTGTTTCTGTTACAATCTCGGGAGCAGGAATACTTGGGTTTCCAAGGCTGAAATCAAAAACATTTTCATCGCCGATTTCAAGCTTTCTCTTTTTGGAATACTCAAAAATTTCTCTGATGACCGAGCTTTTTTTGCCGAGTGCGAGCATATTAGAGTTTATCATTTTTACTGTCTCCTTTAAAAAATCAATAAAAAAACCGCATCCACCTATGGCGCGCAAAGCGGCATAAACGGCTGCGGACTGTCCTCTTAATTTTAGCGGAAAAATTACTTTTCACACTTAAAAGAAAGCGGGCAGCCCTTAGTAAAATAATATCGATATCCAAAAAAGAACATTTCTGCCACTCCTTTCTTTTAATAAACTTAATAAAAAAATTTTACTCCCTTTTTTTTCAAAAGTCAATAGAAAATGCAAGTTTTTATACCTTTGCGGCGGCTTTTGTGCCGCCGCAAAGGTAATTTTAAATATTTGCTTTAATTTTAAAGACCTTTTTTGCGTTTTCAGAGAAGATTTTTTTGTAATCCTCGTCTGAAAAATTCATAGAAAGCAGGGCATCAATCTCCCGCTTTTGCTCTCCCATAGGATAGTCGGTTGCAAACATTACCTTATCCGCCCCGTATTTTTCTATAGTTCTTTTCATAATTTCTATGCCACAAAAGTGCAGCGTTGATGAGGTGTCAACATAAAAGTTTTTATGGCTCGGGTAAACCTCTCCCGCCTCTTCCCATATAGACCAGCCGCCCAGATGCGCGCCAACTACAACAAGCTCGGTGTAGATGTCTAAAATAGGCAGCAGACGGTTGGGATTTGAAAAATCATATCTGTTATCACCCGTGTGCATTAAAATGGGAAGGCCCTCTCTTTCGCACAGCTCATAGATTTTAAGGCAGCGGTAATCGTCTATCTTAAACCTTTGAATATCTGGGTGAAGCTTGACTCCGTGGAGTCCTAACTCAATTATTTCACGCACGTCAGCAGCGATATCTGAGCTGTCGGGATGAAGTGTTCCGAGACCTGTAAATTTTCCGCCGCTATCCTCTACGGTTTTTGCAATAAATTGGTTTATGCTTGAAACTTGCTTCGGGGTTGTTGCGACAGACTGAATAATCGCGTGGTCAACTCCCTCGCGCTGACACTGTGAAAGCAGAGCGTCAGTGCTGCCGTCAAATGCTGAAACAGTATCATAAAATTTATCTGTTGCATTTACTGCTGCTGCGGCAATTTTTTCGGGGTAGACGTGACAATGCGCGTCAATAACCTTGTAGTTTGCTATCATTTTTTGTTCCCCGCCTTATCAAGACCGAGTTTTTTAGCCGCATCCTCGCGCATTTTGTATTTAAGGATTTTCCCCGCGGCATTCATCGGGAAGCTATCTACAAAGTCAATATACCTCGGAACCTTATGACGAGCCATACTTGCTCCGATATAGGCTTTCATCTCGTCAGCAGTCATGCTCTCTCCCTCTTTAAGTATGATACATGCCATAATTTCTTCACCATACTGCTTGTCGGGAACTCCAATAACCTGAACATCGCTGACCTTGGGATTGGTGTAAATAAACTCCTCAATTTCCTTAGGATAAATGTTCTCACCGCCGCGGATAATCATATCCTTAAGTCTGCCTGTAATGCGATAAGTACCGTCAGGAGCGCGGCAGGCAAGGTCACCTGTATGAAGCCAGCCATCCTTATCAATAGCGGCGGCGGTTGCAGCAGGCATTTTGTAATAGCCTTTCATAATATTGTAGCCGCGTGCAACAAACTCACCGTCAACTCCGTCGGGGCAGTCCTCGCCCGTTTCGGGGTCGATGATTTTGCACTCGACATTTGCAAAGGCACTGCCGACAGTCTCTGTGCGAACCTCGAGTGTGTCATAGTAACTGCTCATAGTGCAGCCGGGGCTTGCCTCGGTCTGTCCGTAAACAGAAACTATCTCTTTCATATTCATAACTTCCGTTGCCTTTTTCATAAGGTCGGCAGGGCAGTTTGCGCCCGCCATAATTCCCGTTCTGATATATGAAAAATCCGTCTTGGCAAAGTCGGGATGCTCCATCATAGCGATAAACATAGTAGGAACACCGTTAAAGGTGGTAATATGCTCATTGTGAACGCAAGCGAGCGCGGGTTTGGGAGAAAAATAAGGCAGAGGATACATTGTAGTTCCGTGCGTCATTGAAGCGGTCATAGAAAGCACCATTCCAAAGCAGTGGAACATAGGAACCTGAATCATCATACGGTCTGCAGTTGACAAATCCATATGGTCGCCGATATATTTTCCGTTATTAACAACGTTATAGTGGGTGAGCATAACTCCCTTGGGGAAGCCTGTTGTGCCTGAGGTGTACTGCATATTGCAGACATCATCCTTATCAACGGCGGCTGCCATTCTTCTGACCTCTTCAGGCGAAACCTGAGCGGCGCGCTCGATAGCCTCGTTCCAAGTCATACAGCCTTTCTGCTTAAATCCTACTGTGATAACATTCCTAAGGAACGGAAGACGCTTACTGTGAAGAGGTTTTGAAGCCTCTTTACATTCAAGCTCAGGGCAAAGCTCGGAAATTATTTTACCATAGTGAGTGTCCTTTGCACCCTCGGTTAAAACAAGGGTATGTGTGTCGGACTGACGTAGCAAATACTCTGCCTCGTGAATTTTATAGGCGGTGTTAACAGTAACCAAGACCGCGCCGATTTTTACTGTTGCCCAGAACGCAATATACCACTGCGGCACATTTGATGCCCATACAGCAACCTTGCTGCCTGCCTTTACTCCCATTGAAATAAGGGCGCGGGCAAAGGTGTCAACGTCATCGCGAAACTCGCTGTATGTGCGCGTATAGTCAAGGGTTGTGTATTTAAAGGCATACTGGTCGGGAAATTCCTCTACCATTCTGTCTAAAACCTGCGAGAATGTAAGGTCAATTATCTTGTCCTTTTCCCATACAAATTTGCCTGTATGTGCGCGGTTGTAGTATAGTTGTTTCTCGTTTCGGGAAACTGCCTTAAACTGCTTCATAAAGTTTGTAAACTGTGAAAAGATAATCTCCATATCGTCAATTTCTAAGCACCATGTAGGGTCCCAGACGAGAGAGATAAATCCGTCATAATTTACAGAGCGCAGAGCGAGCATAAGCTCTTTTATGGGAAGCTCACCCTCACCCGCAAGGCAGTATTCCATACCGTTTTTGGTTTTCTGCGCATCATTAAAATGCACGTGGCGGACATATGCGCCGAGGTTTTTAATAACAGTCTCAGGCTCCTCGCCGCTCTCAAAATAGGCGGCAGAAAAGTTCCACAGTGCGCCTAAATTATCGCAGGCAAAAGAGTCGAGCATATCGCGGAGAATCTCGGTGCTTGCAAAAAGTCCGGAGGTCTCGAGCGCTAAGGCAACACCCTTTTCCTCCGCTTTGGGCATCATTTCTGAAAGCAGTGCTGAAACTGTTTTCAGCGCGCCCTCGCTATCCTCTTTTGCAAATGCGCGCAGACGAATATTCTGAATATGCAGATTTTCTGCAATAGAAAGGCACTTTTCGATTTCCTCTTTTGCTGTGTCTCTTTGGCTCTCGTCTGCAATATCGCAGATTGTATCAATACAGGGAATGGTGAGACCTTTTTCATAAAGGCGGCGCATTGTTGCGGCGGCGGCATAGTCATAAAACGCGCCGTCGCGCTCTGTAAACAGGCGGCCGCCAATATTATGAAGCTCTATTCCTTTAAACCCCAAGTCAACTGCTATATCGCAAAACTCGGAAAAGGTGTTGTTATGCCATCCCTTTGTTGAAAAGGAAAGTTTCATTTTTATGCCTCCTCATAAACAATTTTGTTAACGGCATTAAGATATGCGCGAATAGATGCGCCTATAATATCGGTTGAAATTCCGTTTCCGCTATAGAGCTTTCCGCCTGCGCGAAGCTTAACTAAAGCCGAGCCCATAGCCTCCTTGCCCTCGGTTACCGACTGAATCTGGAAATCATCAAGCTCATAGTGGTGACCGATTATCTGGTCGATGGCTAAAAATGCGGCATCGATAGGTCCGTCACCGAGTGAGAAGCCCTGCATATGCTCTCCGTTTTTATTTACGGTTATCTGTGCGGTGGCGGAAATAATGTTTCCGTTATTTATAACATAGCTTACAAGCTGATAGGTTGCGGGCACCTGCAAAGCAACGCTTGCAACAATTGCATCAAGCTCCTTTGCTCCGACAGTCTTTTTATCTGCAACGCGCAGAAATTCCTCGTAAACTCTTGCCTTGTCCTCTTGTGAAAGGTCATAGCCAAGCTTTTGTGTTGCAGCGCAGACATCATCTTTACTATCGTTAACATCAAGGTGAATTCCCATTTCGTCGTTTGAAGAAACGGTAACAACAGACTTATCATTTTCGTTAGCACCAACTATCCAGTTTATCTGCTTTACAATTCTGTGAAGCTCGGTGCTGCGGATTTTAGTTTCAAAGCCATAGTTGTTTCCGCAGTTGCGAATCATAGTTGCAAAGGTGTCAAGAGGCACACCTTCGCCGTTTACAGAAGTTTTAACACAGTCTGCTCCCGCTCTTACAGAGAGAATTGCGGTTGCAACCGCAAGCCCGTTTTTATTCTCACAGGAAACTGCGACGGGAACGGCAATATCCTTAGCATTTTCTTTAATGTATGCCGCAAAATCATCGGGCATCATTTCGTCGGCGCTGTCGCAAATAGTAACAGAGGTAGCTCCTGCGCTGATAGCAGCGTCCATAGCCTCTTTTAAGTATCCTTTATCAGCGCGGGTGGCATCAACTGCGCAAAACTCAACGTCATCGCACTTTTCACGCGCACATTTTACGCACTCTTTTATGTATTCGAGCATTTTGGGAGCTTTTTTGCGGCAGGTATATTCCATTCCGACGGGTGAAATGGGAAGCTCAATGCGAATTCTTGCCTTTGCGGCATTACAGAGAGCTACAGCGGCATTTTCAATACTCTTAAGGCTGCTGCCTGCGGCAACCGAGATGATGCTCTTTTTAACAAAAGAGGATATAGTTTTTACAAGCAAGATGTCGGTTTTTGCGTTTTCAATTTCGGGAAGCTCAATAGTGTCAACGCAAAGGCGCTCTAACTGTCTTGCAATTTCGATTTTCTCTTTAAAAGAAAATGCGCCCTCTTTTCTGCAAAGCGTTGTGTCTGCGATTTTGATTTGTTTCATTGCTTTCTTTCCTTTCATTATGCCGTCTCGGGCAATAAAAAAACCCTGAGACCGACAATTTCGGTCTCAGGGACGAAATATTTCGCGGTACCACCCTGATTGCTGCGAAAACACAGCCACTTTGTAAGGCTCTATCAAGCCTTCTGCCAAGGTAACGGGGCAAGCCGAAGCCGCTTACTTAAAAATTTCAGCCGCTCTGCTCCGGAACGAGACTTCCCTATCACTTTCATACCGCATTCACACCATCGGCGGCTCTCTTTGATGAAAGACCTAATAAGAAATAATTCCATCATCGCATTTGAAATATGCACCTATTATATCACCGCATCTGTGCCTTGTCAACAGTTTTTTAAAATTTCAAAAGGTAAAAACAAAGATAGAAACCTCTCTTTTTATTGTTATCCCTTTTGCTGCTCATCAAAGCAAATAAATGCTTCCTCAGATTTCATCTGTGCAGTATCAAGAATTTCTATTGCTCTTAGCATATCGTTTTCCATCAGGCTCTTCTTGGCATCGGTAAATGCATTAAACAATATAAGGCACGGCTTTTTATACTCGTCCATTTTCTCACCTCCACTTTATTGTAGCACTAACGCATTACAAATGCAATAGTTATTTATTGCACATTTAGTAATACAATATAATTACAAATTGTAACGGAGGTAATATGTATGGGCAATTTTAAAATTCCGCATAATCCTACAACCACAAATAAATCCATTCGTTTTCCCGATGATGTTATAGAGGCGGTTGAAAAGGCGATTGTTGGTAAAGAATGTACTTTTTCAGCCTTTGTTGTTGCCGCAGTTAAGAGTGCACTTGAAGACTTAGAGCAAGACAAATAGGCTCAAAAGGTAATTTTATGAGATTAAAAGAAATCAGAAAATCAAAAGGAATTTCACAATTAAAACTGGCTATTGACTTAAATACAACTCAAAATACTATCAGTAGATACGAAAATAGTAAGCATGAGCCTGGAATAAAAGAGCTTATACAAATTGCGGATTATTTTAACATTTCGATAGATTATTTGCTTGAAAGAACCGATAATCCACAAATAAACAAATAAAAACGGGCAACTCATAAATCGCCACTAGAATTATTCATTATTCACTAAAAAAGAGAGGGCATCTGCCCTCTCTTTTTTATAATTTAGAGTTCTACTGTCCAGCCGAAGTTATCCTTTAATTTACCCCACTGGATACCTGTTAAAGTATCGTAAAGGTGCTGAGTGACCTCTCCGATTTTGCCGCCCGAAACGGTGTACTTTTTATCCTTGTAGCAAAGCTCACCGATGGGGGAAACAACAGCGGCGGTGCCGCAGCCCCAAGCCTCTTCAAGTGTTCCGTTTTCAAGAGCTTTTTCGAGCTCATCGATAGAGAGAAGTCTCTCACTTACCTTATAGCCTTCGCTATTTAAAAGCTCAATAATTGATTTTCTTGTGATGCCTGGGAGAATTGAACCGCTAAGTGCGGGGGTTACGATTTCGCCTGCGATTTTGAACATAACATTCATAGCGCCGACTTCCTCAATATATTTTCTCTCAACGCCATCGAGCCAGAGAACCTGAGAATAGCCTTTCTGCTCTGCTCTCTCGCCTGCACGGTTACTTGCAGCGTAATTACCGCCGCATTTTGCATAGCCTGTGCCGCCGCGGACAGCTCTGACATCCTCATCCTCAATCATAATCTTAACGGGGTTGATGCCTTCTTTATAATAGCTGCCAACGGGTGAAGCTATGATAACAAAGGTAGCATTATGAACGGCGTGAACTCCGAGTGATTCATCATTTCCGAACATAAAGGGGCGCAGGTAGAGGGATGTGCCCGAAGCAGACGGAGTCCAGTCCTGCTCAATTTTTACAAACTCGGTGAGAACCTGCAGCGCATCCTCCTCGGGAATCTGAGGCAGGCAGAGGCGCTCTGCGGAGCTGTTCATTCTGCGGATATTCTCGATAGGACGGAAAAGCTGAACCTTGCCATCGGCTCTTCTATAAGCTTTAAGTCCTTCAAAAATCTCAGAGCCGTAGTGAAGAACTGTTGATGCAGGGTGCAGAGAAATGTTCTCAAAGGGAACTATTCTTGCATTGTACCAAGAGCCTTTCTCTCTTGAATAATCCATCATAAACATATGGTCGGTAAAGATTTTACCAAATCCGAGATTGCTGCTATCGGGTTTTTCCTTAGGACAAGTGGTTTTTGTAAAAGAAATCTGCATTTCCTTTTCCTCCTGACTTAATACTCTGCGCCGATTTTGATTGCCTTGAAGTTTGCTTCAAGCATATTGGCGCGTTTTGCCGAAATAACCTTGGAGAGAGCGGTGTTTACGCCCTCTTCGCTATACTCGCCTGTTGCCTGCATAAGCTTGCCGATAATAATCATATTGGCGAGGGTGGGAATGTCATTCTCACTTGCAAGGCGGGTGGCGGGAACATAGTAAACTGTTACATCATCGCGCTTAACTTTTCTTTCAATGAGGGTGGAATCTGCGATGATAATGCCGCCCTTTGCAACGCTATCCTCAAACTTATCAAGGGAGGGCAGGTTCATAGCAACAAGAACATCGGGATTTGAAACGATAGGAGAGCCTACAGCCTCATCACTTATGATAACGCTACAGCTTGCAGTTCCTCCGCGCATTTCGGGGCCATATGAGGGGAGCCAGCTTACATTTTTGCCTTCAGTCAGACCCTTATAGGCTAAGAATTTACCCGAAAACAAAATTCCCTGACCGCCGAAGCCTGAAAACAGGTACTGTTTTGTAGCCATTATTCTTCCTCCTTTTTTGCGCTTCTGTCCTTATACACACCGAGAGGGTAGTAAGGAAGCATATTATCGTCAATCCACTTAAGAGCCGCCCCCGGTGTCATACCCCAGTTTGTAGGGCAGGAAGAAACAACTTCAATAAGTGAGAAGCCTTTGCCCTCTACCTGATTCTGAAAAGCTTTTTTAATAGCCTTTTTAGCAGCGCGGATATTCTTAACATTATTAACGGTGACTCTTTCTAAGTACTCGGGTCCATCAAGCTGCGAAAGCATTTCGCAAACCTTAACGGGAAAACCGCAGTGGCTTGTATCTCTGCCGTAGGGTGAAGTCTGTGTAACCTGACCGGGAAGCGAGGTGGGAGCCATTTGGCCGCCTGTCATACCGTAAATAGCATTATTTATAAAGATAACGGTAATATTCTCATTTCTTGCGGCAGCATGAACAGTTTCAGCCATACCGATTGAAGCGAGGTCGCCATCGCCCTGATAGGTGAAAACAATGTGGTTTTCGGGGTCGGCACGCTTAACACCTGTTGCAACTGCGGGAGCTCTGCCGTGTGCAGCCTCAATCATATCACAGGCAAAATAGTTATAAGCCATAACAGAGCAGCCAACGGGAGCAATACCTATAGTTCTGCCCTCGATGCCCAATTCATCAATAACCTCGGCAACAAGGCGGTGAACTATACCGTGTGTACAGCCGGGGCAGTAATGCATAGGAGCATCGGTTAATGCATGGGGTTTATCAAATACAACTGCCATTATTTTGCACCTCCGTTTTTAGCCGCCTCGACTATTGCCTCTAAAACCTGCTCGGGCGAGGGAATCATTCCGCCGACGCGGTTTACTAATGTTACGGGAACCTTGCACTCAGATGCCATCTTGACATCCTCAATCATCTGTCCCATAGAAAGTTCAACAGAGATAATCTGCTTTACTTTTTCTGCGGCCTTCTTGAAAGGAGCCTTGGGGAAAGGCCAGAGGGTGATAGGGCGGATAAGACCTACCTTAATTCCCATTTTTCTTGCCTCATTAACGGCATTTTTGGAAACTCTTGCGGCAATACCAAAGGCTGCAATGCAGATTTCGGCATCCTCCATCATATACTCCTCGTACATAACTTCGGTTTCCTCAATCTTTTTATAGCGCTCATAGCGCTCAAAGTTTATCTTTTCAAGGTCTTCAGGAACGAGGAAGAGGGAGTTTGTAATATTGTGCTCTCTTTCCATCTTAGTTCCAACAGTTGCCCAGGGCTTTGCGGGCATAGGCTTAACATCAAAATCAAGAGAAACAGGCTCCATCATTTGTCCCATAGTTCCGTCTGCCAAAATCATAGCTGTCATTCTGTATGTATCTGCAAGCTCGAAGCCTTTTACAGTAAGCTCTGCCATCTCCTGAACAGATGCGGGAGCGAGGACTATCATATGAAAGTCGCCGTGGCCTGCGGCTCTTGTAGCCTGGAAATAGTCAGACTGCGAGGGCTGAATACCGCCAAGTCCGGGTCCGCCGCGCTGAACATTAACAATAAGCGCGGGCAGGTCAGCACCTGCGAGATACGAAAGTCCCTCACCCTTTAAGGAAATTCCGGGAGATGACGACGAGGTCATAACTCTTTTACCTGTAGAGGAAACACCGTATACCATATTGATAGCGGCAATTTCACTCTCAGCCTGCAAAAAGCAGCCGCCGATTTTAGGCATTTTCTTTGCCATATATGCGGCAATTTCGGTTTGCGGAGTGATAGGATATCCGAAGTAATGGCGGCAGCCTGCTAAAATTGCAGCCTCTGCTATCGCTTCGTTTCCTTTCATCAAAACTTTATCTGCCATATTATTTCACTACCTTTCTACCTTAATAATGCAGTCGGGACACATCATTGCACAGGATGCACATCCAACGCACGCAGCCTCATCAATAATTTCTGCGGGGTGGTGTCCCTTTAAATTGATTTTGTCTGCTGCAAGTCTCAAGAGCTTCTTGGGGCAGGCATCAATACAAAGTCCGCAGCCCTTACAGTTGTCGGTTTTAAATGTGAGTTTTGCCATATGTATTACTCCCTTTCATAAAATCGAAAAGTTATATCAAGAGGTTTTTCTGCAAGGATAATGGGAAAAGATTTGGTACTTTTTCCATAAGTCCCTCAGAAATGTCCTCACGAACACTTGTGTAAACGAGGGGAAGCCCCGTTTTTTCGGAAATCTCCTGCGCATACGGCAGCGAGGCGATTATATCCTCCTGCGTTGTGATTGCGCCGAGATTTGAGTTGTTGACAAGTCCCGTAAACTTAATGCCGCAGGCGGTTTCTATCTCGCGCATAACCTTAATGGTCTCTTTGGCGGTTTTTGTAAGCGGTCTGTAGCAGTTTATGACCATAAGCATTTCATAATCGTTTTCGGATAGTATGGCGGGGGCAAGGCGGCCTAATGCAAGTGCGCCTCTGTCATCTCCACCGACATCTAAAACCGCGGTTATACTCTTATCATCGGTTACTGCATACATTTCCTGCGGTAGCGCGGGAATATCAACATTGGTATTAGCATAAGAGGATGCAATAAGGCGAATTCCCGCCTCTTTCAGCTCCTTTATACTATCCTTTGTTCTGAAATAGGGGTTTACGATATCAAGATCGAGCGCCACAACGTTTTCGCGGCTCTCTGCCATTTTAAGTGCGAGATTTACGGCAACATTGGTTTTTCCGCTGCCATAATGACCGCAAAGCATAGTGATTCTTTTAAAATCCATTATATCACCTTATAGCTTATTACGCTGAATTTTTCCGCTGACTGTTTTGGGGAGGCTATCGCGAAAAACAACAACACGAGGGTATTTATAGGGAGCGGTGTGCTCCTTAACATAATTCTGAATTTCCTTTTTAAGCTCCTCGGTTCCCTCTGTGCCTTTTGTTAAGACTATGCTTGCCTTGACTATCTGTCCCCTGACCTCATCAGGAACGGCGGATACACCACACTCAAGAACATAGGGAAGCTCCATAATAACGCTTTCAATCTCAAAGGGTCCTATGCGGTAGCCCGAGGACTTGATAACATCATCAACCCTGCCGACATACCAGAAATATCCATCCTCATCGCGCCAGGCGGTGTCGCCGGTATGGTAATATCCATCGTGCAGAACTTCGCGTGTTTTCTCCTCATCACCATAGTAGCCGGTAAATAAACCGCAGGGCATACCGTTTTTGACATTGATAACGATTTCGCCCGGCTCACCTGTGGGCACAGGGTTTCCATCGGCATCTACAAGCTCTACATCATAAATAGGCGCAGGCTTGCCCATTGAGCCAATCTTATGCGCGGCACCGCGCATATTTCCTATTATCATTGTACTTTCTGTCTGTCCAAAGCCCTCTAAAATCTGAAGTCCCGTTGCTTTTTCAAATTGACGGTAAACCTCAGGATTGAGTGCTTCACCAGCGGTTGTCATATGCTTTACGGAAGAAAGGTCATATTTAGAAATATCCTGCTTAACCATCATTCTAAGCATTGTGGGGGGTGCACAGAAGGTTGTTATATTATGCTTTGCAAACATAGGCAGGATTTCAGCGGCATCAAACCTATCAAAGTCATAGACAAATATTGCCGCCTCGCACAGCCACTGACCATAGAGCTTGCCCCACATAGATTTTGCCCAGCCTGTATCGGAAATGGTAAAGTGCAGACCGTCGGGATCAACATTATGCCAGTATTTAGCAGTGTGAAAATGGCCGAGGGGATATTTGTGGTTATGAGCCGCAATTTTGGGATACCCTGTTGTTCCCGAAGTAAAGAACATAAGAAGCAGGTCATCACCGCAGGGAGAATCCTCTGTGCGCTCAAAGGAGTTATTAAAGAGGGTGTACTCCTCATCAAAGCTGCGCCAGCCCTCTCTTTTGCCGTTAACAATAAGCTTGTTTTTAATTTTTCCGTACTTCTCGGCGGCCGCCTCTACCTCTCTAGCAGTATCACCGTCAGCGGTGCAGATAATTGTGTTTACTCCTGCCGCCTTAAAGCGATACTCAAAATCGTGTTCAAGAAGCTGATTTGTTGCGGGGATTGCAATAGCGCCAAGCTTGTTTAAGCCAATGGTCGCAAACCAGAACTGGTAGTGACGCTTCAAGACCAGCATAACGCGGTCGCCCTTCTTTATGCCGAGTGACTTAAAGTAGTTAGCGCACTGACTTGAGGCGCGGCTGATATCCGAGAAGGTAAAGCGGCGCTCCTTTCCCTCTTTGTCGATATGTAGCATAGCAAGCTTTTCGGGCTCACGCTCTGCGAGAGCGTCGACAAGGTCAAAGGCGAAATTGAATTTCTCGGTATTTTTAAATTCAATGGAAACGGGGGTTCCGTTTTCATTCTTTTTAACGGTGGTATAGTTACGGTAAATTCTCTCGCGTGTATCATCGGGGATTTTAACGGTTTCGGGGATTTTAGGCTTAGCCGCAAACTCAGGGATAGGCTCACCCGTCGGGTTTAGAACTATGGCATAGAAAACACAGTCCTTACCATTTACAGCAATCATGCCGTGGGGGGTGGAGCTGTCAAAATAAATGCTGTCACCTGCAGAAAGCACCTCACGATGCTCACCTATCTGCACCATAAGGTTACCCTCTATTACTATATCGCACTCCTGTCCCGAATGGGTGGTAAGCTCTATATCCTTTCCCTGTGCTGACTCGTCATATGCGCTGCGGACATAAAGAGGCTCAGCAATTCTGTTCTGAAAAGCATATGCAAGGTTATAATAGGTCATACCGTGGGCATTGGCTATCTGCTGACCTGCGCCGTTTCTTGTAACGGTATAAGAGCGTAGCTTAGGGCTGTAACCCTCGATAATATCGGTAACGTTAACACCGAAAGCCAGAGCACAACGATAGATGAAGGCAAAGTTTAGGTCACTTTTGCCCTCCTCGCAAAGAAGATATTCCTCTACTGAAACATCTGTCTTCTCTGCCATCTGCTCGGCAGAAAGACCGACAATCTCACGAAGCTCGCGGATACGCCCTGCCATTTCCTGAATTTTAAAATCAAGCCCTGTAATCTGTTTCATTTCATTCTCTCCGTTCTGTCGGGACGAAAAAACACCCGCCCCAAAGCTATGACTTTGAGACGAGTGCTGTAAAATACACCCGCGGTACCACTCAAATTGCAGCTCTCGCCGCCACTCTTAGAGTCTAACAACTCCTATGCATTTACGCAGCAGTCACGGAAAGGTTCTACTCACGCGCACGCTTTCTTCCTTTCGGCTCAGAAGCTACAAACACAAAAGCTGTTTCCGATGGACTTTCACCCGCCGCCATCTCTCTGTGGGACATTCCTTTGTGTACTCTTCGTCAATGCCTTTCAATATATAAATAAGTATATCACAGTTTAGGGAAATTTGTCAATAGAAATAACAAATTTTACAGTTTATTCCTCTGAATTTTTCCGCTGATTGTCTTGGGCAGGCTATCACGGAATACAACAACACGGGGATACTTATAGGGAGCGGTGTGCTCCTTTACATACTGCTGAATTTCTTTTTTAAGCTCTTCAGTTCCCTCGGTACCCTTTGTTAAGACTATGCTTGCCTTAACAACCTGACCGCGAACCTCATCGGGAGC
This sequence comes from Oscillospiraceae bacterium, assembly GCA_045655125.1. Lineage (GTDB taxonomy): Bacteria > Bacillota > Clostridia > Oscillospirales > Ruminococcaceae > SIG578. Next base: position 7,852 of record JAZOOR010000050.1, on the reverse strand, counting down.
AGCAGAAACACCGCACTCAACAACATAGGGAAGCTCCATAATAACGCTTTCAATCTCGAAAGGTCCTATACGGTATCCTGAGGACTTGATAACATCGTCAATACGACTAACATACCAGAAATATCCGTCCTCATCGCGCCAAGCGGTGTCGCCTGTGTGATAAAGTCCATCGTGCCAAGCATCAGAGGTTTTTTCATCGTCAAGATAATATTCCTTAAAGAGTCCGCAAGAAACTTCTTTATCTGTGTGGATAACAATTTCGCCAACCTCGCCCGTCGGAACACTGTTGCCATCGGGGTCAACAATATCAAGGTCAAACTGGGGAGAAGCCTTACCCATTGAGCCGATTTTAGGAGTTGTGCCGACAAGGTTTGCAATAGCAAGAGTGGTTTCGGTCTGTCCGAAGCCTTCCATAATCTCAAGTCCCGTTGCGGCTTTAAACTGCTTGTGTACCTCAGGGTTTAATGCCTCACCTGCAGTTGTCATATGATGGATAGAGCTTAAATCATACTTGCTTAAATCACCGCGAATGAGCATACGCAGCATAGTAGGCGGCGCGCAGAAGGTGGTGATGCCGTATTTTGCAAACATCGGCAAAATGTCATTTTCATCAAAGCGGTCAAAGTCATAGACAAACACTGCGCCCTCGCACAGCCACTGACCGTACAGTTTACCCCAAAGGCTCTTGCCCCAGCCCGTATCGGAGATAGTGAGGTGCAGTCCGTCACGCTCGCAGCAGTGCCAGTACTTAGCGGTTACAAAATGTCCCAGAGCATAGGTGTGCTTGTGGGCAGCCATTTTGGGATTACCCGTTGTACCCGAAGTAAAGAACATGAGGGCGGTTTCATCGCCTGCTGATGCATTTTCAGGTCTTTCAAATTTGCGAGAGAAAAGCCTGTATTCCTCATCAAAGTTATGCCAGCCCTCTTTTTTCCCGCCTACAAGCACCTTAGCCTTAACCTGAGGACATTTCTCAGCTGCAGCTGCGGCAATATCGGCGGTGTCACCATCAGCAGTGCAGACGATTGCAGATACGCCTGCGGCATTAAAGCGGTATTCAAAATCATGCTCTTTAAGCTGATTGGTTGCAGGAATTGCAACGGCACCGATTTTATGAAGAGCTACCATCGCAAACCAGAATTGGTAGTGGCGCTTTAAGACAAGCATCACCTTGTCGCCGCGCCCAATTCCGAGCGAGGTAAAGTAGTTAGCGCACTGACTTGAATAGTGCTTGATATCTCTGAATGTAAAGCGGCGCTCGTTTTTATTTTTATCAAGATGCAGCATTGCAAGCTTGTCTGGATACTTATTTGCAATCTCATCTACAATATCAAAGCCAAAGTTAAAGGTGTCTGTATTGGTAAATTCAATTTTCTCAAGGGCGCCCTTTTCGTTTTCCTGAGTTTTTACAAATTTTTCGCAGACAAGAGGCTCGGATTTTTTTGCAGTAACAATGCTCTGACGAACAGTTTCTTCCTTGGTGTCTTCACCGGGAAGAACAACTGCACAAAAAACACACTGCTGACCGTCTACGGCTATCATACCGTGGGGTGTTGAGGAGTCATAATAGATGCTGTCACCCTCCTCAAGCACTTCGATATGGTCACCTATCTGAACCTTGAGCTTTCCGCTGATAACAAGGTCAAATTCCTGACCGCTGTGGGTAGCTAAATGAATAGGTTTATTCTGCTGAGCGGGGTCGAAATCATATTTTACCCAGTAAGGCTCAGCAATTTTATTTCTGAATTTGGGAGCGAGGTTGGCGATATTGATACCGTCCTCTTTTGCGGTCTGCTGACCTTTTCCGCGTCTTGTTACGGTGTATGATGTAAGTCGGGCGCTAGTTGCACCCTCCAAAAGATCGGACATACCGATAGAAAACACCTGAGCGCATTTATGGATAAAAGAAAAAGGAAAGTCTAATTCTCCTGCTTCAAGCTTTATGTATGTATCGAGCGCGGTTTCGGTTTTTTCAGCCATTTCTTTTTCACTGTAGCCTGCAATCAGTCGCATCTCGCGAATTCGCATCGCCACCTCGTACATCTTGTCGTTTGCAACAGTTGACATTTTAATTCCTCCTTAAAAAGTTAAAATAAAGAACCCGTCTCAAAGAAATTCTTTGAGACGGGTGTTAAAAACATCCGCGGTACCACTCAAATTGCAGCCTAAGCTACCACTCTTAGAGTCTATCAACTCCTATGCCTTTACGCAGCAATCACGGGAAACGTCTACTAACCATTACGGCTTTCGGGCTTCCGGCTCAGAAGTGATAGGTTTTTGGAACTCTGCTGCCGATTTTCACCTGCCATCGACTCTCTGTAAAGCATTAAAGCACCAAACCGTCTTCGTCATAGCCTTTTAAAAATTTAAGTGCATTATAGCACACGCAAACTGCCTTGTCAACAGTTTTTTTAAAATTTACAGTGTTGCCGCCATTACAGCTTTAATAGTGTGCAGTCGATTTTCAGCCTCATCAAAAACTATTGATTGCTCGCTCTCAAACACCTCATCGGTGACCTCTAAGCACTCCATACCGAATTTTTCATAAACCTCTCTGCCGATTTTGGTTTTAAGGTCGTGAAATGCGGGCAGACAGTGCATAAAGCGGCACTGTTTACCTGCTATGTCCATAAGCTTGCGGGTTACCTGATAGGGTGAAAGCAGGCGGATACGCTCTGCCCAAACCTCGTCTGCCTCGCCCATGGAAACCCACACATCTGTGTAAATAACATCGGCGCCGATAACCGCTTTTTCCGGCTCTTCAATAAACTCTAAAACTGCGCCTGTTTCAGCCGCTACCTTCTTACACTCCTCTATAAGCTCTTTTCCCGGGAAATATTCTTTGGGAGCGCAAGCAACAAAGTGCATACCCATTTTGGCGCAACCGACCATAAGAGAATTTCCCATATTATAGCGGGCATCACCCATATAAACGAGTTTTTTACCCTTGAGAGTGCCAAAATGCTCTATAATGGTTAAGAAATCAGCAAGAATTTGTGTGGGGTGAAATTCATTTGTAAGTCCGTTCCAGACGGGGACACCTGCGCAGCTTGCAAGCTCCTCAACAATCTCCTGACCATATCCGCGGTACTCAATACCATCAAACATTCTACCAAGCACCCTTGCGGTGTCGGCAATGCTTTCCTTTTTGCCCATCTGAGAGCCTGAGGGTCCGAGATAAACGGGGTGCATACCGAGGTCAGCCGCCGCAACCTCAAAGGCGCAGCGTGTACGGGTGCTGTCCTTTTCAAAAAGCAGAGCAACGCTTTTTCCCTCGCACATACGGTGGGAAATGCCTGCCTTTTTCTGCTTTTTAAGGTCAGCAGCAAGCTTTATAAGCCCCTCTATCTCTGACGGAGTGAAATCTAATAGCTTTAAAAAGCTTTTACCCTTTAAATTAAGTTCCATATCCTTTTCTCCTTACTCTTTGCAAATACCACAGATTATCTCAATAGCCTCGGCGAGAATATCCATAGGAATATTAAGCGCAGGCAGAAGTCTGACCTTATCCTTAGCAGTAAGGCAGAGAACGCCTTTTTCAATGCAGGCATTTACAACCTCGGAAGCAGGCTTTACGGTTTTAATGCCTATCATAAGTCCCAGACCGCTGACGCTTTCAATTCCCTCTGCGCCGTTTAATCTATCGAAAATATATTTGCTCTTATCCTCCACCTCTGAAAGAAGCTTTTCATCAATTCTCTCAAGGACGCTGAGCGCACCCGCGCAGCAAACGGGGTTTCCGCCAAAGGTAGAGCCGTGGTCGCCTTTTCCTAATGTAAATTCAACCTTTTCTCCAAGTAGGCAAGCGCCGAGGGGAAGGCCGCCGCCTATTCCCTTTGCAGTGGAAACAATGTCGGGGGTAATGCCATAATTCATATAGGCATAAAGCTTGCCTGTTCTGCCGTTTCCTGTCTGCACCTCGTCAACAATTAAAAGAATGTCATTTTCCTTTGCATACTCTGCAGTTTTCTTTACAAAATCCTCATTTAGCGCGATAACTCCGCCCTCGCCCTGAACGCACTCTATCATTATAGCGGCGGTTTTGTTCTGCTCCGCAAGTGTTTTAAGTGCCTCAAAATCATTTGCAGGGGTGTGAGCAAAGCCAGAAGTCAAAGGCTGAAACAGCTCGTGATAATGCTCCTGACCTGTTGCAGCAAGGGTGGTTATTGTTCTGCCATGAAAGCTGTTTTCAAGAGTTATAATAGTAGTATACTCCGCGCCTTTTTTCTCAGCGGCATATTTTCTTGCAGTTTTTATAGCACATTCGTTAGCCTCTGCTCCCGAGTTTGCAAAAAACACCTTTTTCATACCCGTTCTCTCGCAAAGAAGCTTTGCAAGACGGGCGCAAGGCTCGGTGTAGTAGAGGTTTGATGTGTGCTGAAGCCGTGAAAGCTGACTTGTCACTGCGGCTACCCACTGACTGTCTGCAATGCCGAACGCGGTAACACCTATTCCTGAGCCCATATCAATATAGCGCTTTCCATCGGGAGCAAAAATTTCGCTGCCCATTCCGCTCTCAAGCTCTACTGGAAATCTACCATATGTTCCCGCAATATAAGACTTGTCAAGTTCAAAAGTATTATTCATTTTTTCCTCCGGTTACCATTGTACCTGCACCCTCATCGGTGAGAAGCTCCATAAGAATAGAATGAGGCACTCTGCCATCCATTATAATTACATTTTTAACTCCCTCAGAGATTGCATCAATACAGCACTGCACCTTTGGAATCATTCCGCCTGAAATTACGCTGTCATTAAACAGTTTTTTAGCCTCGTCGATGGTGATTTCCGAAATAAGAGTTTTGGGGTCATCCTTATCCATAAGAATACCTGCAATATCAGTCATCATAATAAGTCTTTCCGCGCCGAGAGCACCTGCTATATAGGCGGCGGCGGTGTCGCCGTTTATGTTATATGTGTTACCGTCACGGTCGCAGCCGACGGTGGAAATTACAGGGATATAGTTCTTTTCAAGAAGGTCGATAACAGGGTCAATATGAATTTTCTTGATAGAGCCGACATATCCGAGACGAGGGTCCTTAGGCTCAGCCTCAATAAGTCCGCCGTCCATACCCGAGATGCCCATTGCTTTACCGCCGTTCATTTCAAGCAGATTTACAAGGCTTTTGTTAACCTTTCCCGCAAGCACCATCTGAACTATATCTACAGTTTCCTTGTCGGTTACTCTGAGTCCATCCACAAACTGAGGCTGTTTGCCGAGCTTTTGCATAATATCGCTAATCTCGGGACCCCCGCCGTGAACCAAGACAATCTTAACACCGATGAGCCAGAGCAGCACGATGTCTTCCATAACCTGCTGCTTGATTTCCTCATCAATCATAGCGTTTCCGCCGTATTTAACCACAACAACCTTGCCGTTGTAGCGCTTTATGTGAGGCAGAGCCTGAGTGAGCACCTCGGCACGCTGCGCATTAGAAAAATGGTTTTCCATATTAAAAGCCTCTCTTTCCTTTTAGGTGCGGTAATCGCCGTTTATTTTAACATAATCATATGTAAGGTCACAGCCCCAAGCGGTAGCTGCCGCCTCACCGTCACCTAAGGCGACTGCAATTTCAATTTCTTTCTCCAAAAGAATTTCCTTTGCCTTTTCCTCGGAAAAGTCAACACCTGCGCCGTTTTCGCAGACTAAAATACTACCCTTTGCGCTCTTAAAGGCAACGCTAACTTTGTTTATATCAAGGTTTGCTCTGCTGTAACCTATAGCACAGAGAACTCTGCCCCAGTTTGCATCAGCGCCGAACATTGCTGCCTTTAAAAGACTTGAGCAGACAACACTTTTAGCAACCGCCTTGGCATCAAGAGTGCTGGCGGCCCCGCTAACAGAGCATTCGAGCAGCTTACTAGCTCCCTCACCGTCAGCCGCTATCTTTTTGCAAAGATAAACGTTTACGGTGTTAAGCGCCTTCATAAAGGTCTTGAAATCCTCATTTTCCTCGCAAATCTCGTAATTTTCTGCCTGACCGTTTGCAAGAACAGTTACCATATCGTTTGTTGAGGTGTCACCGTCAACACTTATCATATTGAAGGTATCTGAAATATCTGATGATAGTGCTTTTTTAAGCATGGGCGCGGATATTGCAACATCGGTTGTGATAAATACAAGCATTGTTGCCATATTGGGATGAATCATACCGCTGCCCTTTGCAATTCCGCCGATACGGCAGGTCTTGCCGCCGACAGTAAACTCAACTGCTATCTCTTTTTCTACTGTGTCGGTGGTCATAATTCCCTCTGCGGCGGCTGTGCCTCCATTCTTGGAAAGACCCTCAATTAGAGCGGGTATGCCGTTTTCAATAGGGGTAATGTCAAGAGGCTGACCGATAACTCCCGTTGAAGCAACGACAACATCATCAGTATTTATCGAAAGCTTTTCTGCAAGTATGCTGCTCATTTTTTCTGCAATTTCAATTCCGTTTGCATTGCAGGTATTGGCATTTCCGCTGTTGCAGATAACAGCCTGAGCCTTGCCGTTTTCAAGATGTTTTTTTGTAACTAAAAGAGGCGCACCCTTAACAAGATTTTGGGTATAAACCGCTGCCGCAGTGCAAGGGGTACTGCTATAAATGAGCGAAAGATCCCTCTTTGTGCGGTTTTTCCGAATTCCACAGTGAATACCGTTTGCGGTAAAGCCTTTTGCGGCGCAAATGCCGCCCTGTATCTGTTTCATTAAAAGTTCCTCCGTTTTATACATTAAGTCCTGCCGCCTCGGGTGCTGAAAGCAGGATATTCATATTCTGAATTGCCGCGCCGCTTGCACCCTTTCCAAGATTGTCAAATCGGCTTACAAGAACAATTCTTTCCTCATTTCCCAAAACCTGTATTTGCATATCGTCTCTGCCGCTGAGCGCCGATGCCGAAAGAAATCCCTCTTCATCTGCATTCTCATCAAAGTGGACAAGACCGAATTTATAATAATCCTGATAACACTCGCAAATGGTTTTAAGATTTCCGTTTATCTCATCTACCGAGAGAGGAATACTGACCTCCATACCGCTGTAAAAGTCAGCGACTATGGGACAGAAAATAGGTTTATTGGAAAGCGAGCTTATCGCCGCCATTTCTTTAAGGTGCTTGTGCTGCTGAGAAATGCCGTACATTCTGGGGGCTGAGAGAAGGGGATTTCTATCCTCTGCCTCATACTCTGCAATCATTTTCTTGCCGCCGCCCGAATAGCCTGTAATTGAGATGCAGGAAAGCACTGCATCTTTAGAAATTATTCCCGCGCTAACTAAGGGCGCCGCGAGGGCAACAAAGCCGCTTGCGTGACAGCCGGGGTTTGCGATGCGTTTAGAGTTCTTAATTTTTTCACGCTGACCTGAAAGCTCAGGAAAGCCATATGTCCATCCGCTATCTGTTCTGTGCGCTGTTGAGGTGTCTATAACTGCGGTGTCGGGATTGTCTATTAGAGCGACAGCCTCTATAGCCGCCGCATCGGGCAGACAAAGAAAGGCTATATCAGCACTGTTTAGTGCCTCTTTTCGAGCCTCGATATCCTTTCTTTTTTCCTCGGGTAATGTGATGAGCGAAATGTCCTTCCTCTCGGAAAGGCGCTCTCTTATTCTAAGTCCCGTTGTTCCTGCACTGCCATCTATGAATACCTTGGTCATATTTTTTCCTCTTTTATTCATTCTTTATGAATATTTATGAATAATTATTCATAATTAATCAAACGATACGCATTATTATACAATACATATTACTATTTGTCAAGAAAAAACGGCGGTTTTTTGCGGTTTTTAGCATACTTTTACATTTAATTTTTTATTCAGCAGAACCCTTTTAGTCTTTGCGTATGCCTTAGCAGCATTTTTCGCGTGAATATTGTTTCAGA